>JAGQSL010000155.1:0-1241 GCA_020439525.1 Acidimicrobiales bacterium
ACCCCGAGCGGTTCGCCCGGGTGCTCGCCAGCAACACGTTCCTGCCCACGGGCGAGCGCGACCCCGGCGAGGCGTTCCACCGGTGGCGCACGTTCTCCCAGGAGGTCGAGGTGTTCCCGACCGGGTTCATCATCCAGGGCGCCACCACCACGGAGCTGCCGGCGGAGGTGGTGGCCGCCTACGACGCCCCGTTCCCCGAGGAGCGGTACAAGGAGGCGGCCCGGCAGTTCCCGCTCCTCGTCCCGGCGTCGACCGACGATCCGGCGTCCGCCCCGAACGTCGCCGCGTGGGAGGTGCTGCGCCGCTTCGCCCGCCCGTGGCGGTGCTGCTTCGGCGACTCGGATCCGGTGACCCGGGGCGGCGACAAGCC
Organism: Acidimicrobiales bacterium; assembly: GCA_020439525.1. Lineage (GTDB taxonomy): Bacteria > Actinomycetota > Acidimicrobiia > Acidimicrobiales > Iamiaceae > Aquihabitans. The sequence continues at coordinate 371 of JAGQSL010000155.1, forward strand.
GATGCGGACGCAGATCCCCGGTGCCGCGGACCAACCCCACGTGCTGGTGGAGGGCGGCGGCCACTTCATCCAGGAGGATCGGGGCCCCGAGCTGGCCGCCCAGCTGATCGACCTGATCGCCACCACGCCCGACGCCGCGAGCCGCCCGGCGCTGGTGGGCTGAGGGTCCTGCCTCAGCCGACCTCGGTGGCCGCGCCGTCGTGGTCGGAGGCGCCGGCGGCCTCCCACGCGGCGCGACTGGGGCGGGCGCTGGCCCCCCGGCCGCGCACGGCGAACACGCCGATCCCGGCGACGACCACGATCACCACGCCGAGGAGGGTGAGCTGCTCCCAGCCGCCCCGGTCGCCCGGGTCGGTGGGCGCGGTGCCCTCGTTGGGGGCCGGGATGATGGCCGGCTTGCCGCTGGGCTGGGAGGGCGCGCCCGGATCGGTGAGCAGGGCGAAGGCCACGACGCCGGCCAGGATCGCCCCGAAGAGGAGGGCGGCGGCCAGCTTCAGCTGGGTGCGCGAGATGGTGGAGGTGGCGTCGCGACCCGAGGAGGGTCGGCCGGCGGCGGCCGGCGCGGCGTCGGCGGGCGGGGTGTCGGTGGCGGGGGGCATCGCGGGCTCCAGGGTCAGCGGGGGAGGTGCTTGGCGGCCTTGAGGATCGTGGTGAAGCGCTTGGCGTACCCGGCGCCGTCGGTGCCGGGGGTCTGCAGCTTCTCGGCGAGCGCCGAGCGCACGGCGACCGTCTGGCTCTCGGTGTACTTCAGCAGGCCGTCGCGGCCGTGGCGGCGGCCCATGCCCGACGCCTTCATGCCGCCCATGGGGGCGTCGATGCTGCCCCAGCCCGACGAGTAGCCGTCGTTCACGTTGACCGTGCCGGCCATGAG
>JAGQSL010000155.1:1299-4516 GCA_020439525.1 Acidimicrobiales bacterium
CCGTACTCGGTGTCGTTGGCCTGCTCGATGGCCTCGTCGACGGTGGCGTACGGGTAGACGGCGACGACCGGCCCGAAGGTCTCCTCGCGGTAGAGGTCCATCTCGGGGGTGACGTCGGTGAGGAGCGTGGGCTCGTAGAAGAACGGGCCGAGGTCGGGGCGGGCCTTGCCGCCCGCCACGAGGCGGGCCCCCTTGTCGAGGGCGTCGGTCACGTGCTCGGTGACCTTGTCGAGCTGGGCCTTGCTGGCCAGCGCCCCCACCTCGGGCCCGTAGGCCTGCTCGGCGCCCAGCTTCAGGCCGGCCACCCGCTTGCCGAAGCGGTCGAGGAACGCCGGGGCGATCTGCTGGTCGACGTAGATGCGCTCGATCGAGATGCACAGCTGGCCGGTGTTGGCGAAGCACGCCACCGTGGCCCCCTCGACGGCCCGGTCGAGGTCGACGTCGGCCGTGACGATCATCGGGTTCTTGCCGCCCAGCTCGGCCGAGTAGCCCACCAGCCGCTCGCCGATCTGGGCGCCGATGGTGCGGCCGGTGGCGGTGGACCCGGTGAACATCAGGTAGTCGGCGGCCTCGATGATCGCCGCGCCGACCTGGGTGCCCGGCCCGGTGATGATCTGCACCAGGCCCTTCGGCAGCCCGGCCTCCTCCAGCAGCTCGAAGGCGCGCAGCGCGGTGAACGGCGTCTGCGAGTCGGGCTTGATGACGATGCCGTTGCCGGCCACGAGCGCGGCGAGGGCGTCGGAGGTGGCGAGCACCAGCGGGTAGTTCCACGGCGAGATCACGCCGACGACCCCCTTGGGCACGTGGTGCTCGGTGGCCGACACCAGGCCCGGCATGGCGGTGAGGCGACGGTGGGGCTTCAGGGCCCGGGGGGCGAGGCGGGCGTAGTACCGGGCCGTGATGGCCTGGTCCATGATCTCCTCGAACGCCCACACCCGGGCCTTGCCGTTCTCGGCCTGGATCAGGTCGAGCAGCTCGTCTTGGTGCTCGAGCACGAGGTCGTGGTAGCGGAGCAGGACCTGGGCCCGCTGCTTGACCGGGGTGGCGGCCCAGCGGGCCTGCACCCGGCGGCACTCGGCCATCGCCTGAGCCACGTCGTCGGCCGTGCCGATCGGGACCTCGCCCAGCACCTCGCCGGTGAGCGGCGAGGTGACGGCCTTCATCTCCCGGCCCGACGCCACGTCGATGCGCGTCGCCAGCCGGTCGGTCTCGGCGCGGCCGGGGCGCAGGGTGCCGGCCGGCGCCGGCTCGGCCGTGGTGGTGCGGGCATCGGTCGCGGTCATCGGGGGCCTCCTGGCCGGTTGCGTGCGCGGGTGCCTGGGCTCCCACGCTACCGGGAGGGGTCGGTAGCGACGAAGGCGACGGCACGAGGATCGTTGCGTCGCAAGGCGCGTGACGGGGCCCGCGCCCCGCCCCCTCCCGCTCGACCCGTTGACCCCTCGGCCCTCCGGCCGTACCGTGGTGGCAGACGACCGAGGGGATGCGGGGATGTCGGTTCGGACGGGACACGGGCGCGCTGGCTGGCGCGCCGCGATCACGCTGGCGGTGCTGGCGCTCGGCGTGGGGTTGGCGCCCTCGACCGCGAGCGCGGCGGCCGCCATCACGGTGTCGCCGGGGACGACCGACCTCGTCTCGGGCCAGCCGGTGACCGTGTCGGGCTCGGGGTTCGGTGGCGCCACGACGGTCTACGTCGGCATGTGCCCGGCGGGCACCACCGACCCCTTCCGCTGCGACCTGCGGACCTCGACGGCCACGACCACCGCGGGCGACGGGTCGTTCTCCACCACCTTCCGCCCGTCCCGGCACCTCCGCGTGACCGGGGACGACGGCCTGGCCTACCTCGACTGCGCGGTCGACGCCTGCGTCATCGGCGCCACCGACTTCGGCACCTCCACCTTCCAGGAGGTGACCTTCGCCGATGCCCCGGTGCCCGACCAGGTGAACGTGGCGCCGACCAGCGACCTCGCCGACGGGCAGACCGTCCACGTGTCCGGCGTCGACATGCGACCGGGCTCCAGCGTCGAGGTGATCGCCTGCGGCACCCACGAGAGCGGCACCATCTGCGACCGTGAGCCCCTCGTCTTCCAGACGGTGGAGCCGGACGGGACCCTCAGCGTGGACCTGGCGGTGGAGCGCGTGCTCACCGTCTACGGCCCCGAGACGCGCTACGTGGACTGCGCGGTGGGCGCGTGCTGGGTGCAGGTGAACGCGCTCGACATCGTGGTGCAGGCCCCGATCCTCTTCGTGGCGCCGACGCTCGACGTGGCGTTCGACTCGCCGGGCACGGTGTCCGCCGACGGCTCGGAGGCCACCACGGTGGCTCGCATCTCGTGCGACGTGGCCACGCCGGTGTCGCTGATCGCCACCACCACGCAGGGCACGGCCGCCGCCTCCTACCGGCTGGTGGGAACGTCGTGCGCGCCGGGGTCCCCGGCCGTGGTGCAGCTCCCCGCCCGCATCGAGCCCGGGAGCGATCCGTACGCGCCGGGCTCCGCCGACGTCGATCTGGAGCTCTGGACCACCCGTCAGCCGTACCTCGTCCTTCCCGAGACGGTCCGGTCGACCGCGAGCGGCTCGGTGGAGCTGGTGGCGGCATCCACCATGGAGCAGGCCGTGGTCGAGGCGCTCGAGGGCCCCGACGGCGAGGCCGTGCGCGCCGCCCTCGAGGCGGCCTTCCGGGCTCGCGTGCGCCAGGACCCGGTGTTCCGAGCCTGGTTCGCCGCCCTCTTGCACGCCCTGCCGACCTGAGCCGTCCGAACTCGTGCGGCGGCGGCCGACCGCGGCGGCGGCGATGGGCCGATGGCGCTCCCCGAGGTGATCGACGCCGGTGACGGCCTGGTGCTGCGTCGATGGACGGCCGAGCAGGTCGACGTCCTGACGGCGCTGATCACCGACAACCTCGACCACCTGCGCGGCTACATGCCCTGGATCGGCGAGGAGCCCAAGGCCCGGGCGGCCCGGTTGGAGCTGATCGCCACCTGGGACGGGCAGTGGCGCGCCGGCACCGACGTCGTGTTCGGCATGTGGCTCGACGGCGAGCCGGCGGGCAGCTGCGGGCTCCACGACCGCATCGGGCCCGGCGGCACCGAGATCGGGTACTGGACGAGCCGCCGCCACCTCGGCAGGGGCCTGGCGCGCCGGGCGTCGGCGGCGCTGACGACGGCGTCGTTCGTGACGGGCGCGTTCGACCGGGTGGAGATCCACCACAACGAGACCA
>JAGQSL010000156.1:0-7031 GCA_020439525.1 Acidimicrobiales bacterium
GCTTGGTGACGCTCACGTTGAGGCCACCGAACTCCGACGACGTGGTGAGCCCGACGGGCACCACCCCGCCCCGGGTGAGGAGGCGCTGCACGTGGTGGGAGCTGTGCTCGGCGATGCGGTCCTTGAACACGAGCGAGCCGCCGGTGTCGGGCCAGCCCTCGACCTCCTCGAGCTCCTTGATGCCCGTGGGCACGCCGCCGAAGGGCAGCGAGAGGTCGGCGTCGGCCGCCGCCTGGCGGGCCCGCTCGGGGTCGAGGTGCGACCAGTTGTTGAGCTTCGAGGCGCTGATGGTGGCCAGCGTCGCGTCGAGCTCCTCGAGGGGGCTGCGCTCACCGGCTCGGAACGCGTCGACCAGCGAGCACGCATCGTCCTGCCACGGGGTGTCTGCCATGGCGCCAGTCTCGCCGGAAACCGACCCTCGGTCGAATCCGGCGCTGCGCCGGCGGGCTCAGCAGGCGCCGGCGGGTGGCGGCGGGGGGAACATCTTCCGCCAGCGCCGCGGGTGCTTCTCGCGCAGCGGCGCGAGCGCCTCCTCGCGCTCGAAGGGGGAAGGCCCGCTGGCACCCTTCGGGCGGCTGAAGCCGGCCTTCGCCTCCTCGAGGTGGTCGAACGCGAGCATCCGGTAGTGCTCGTGGGGCGACCTCGCCAGCGCGCAGGCCAGGTTGTAGCTGGCGTGCGGGTGCAGGAGGGGGAGGGCGTCGAGCGCTCGATCGATCTCGTCGCGGCTTCGGTCGAGCTCCACGAGCGCGACCACCCGGAGGGCGCTCAGGTGGAGGTCGATCCGCTGGAGGAAGTCGAAGAACGACGCCCCCAGGGTGTCGGTGCCGGGGCGGACCGACGGGGGCGGCACCACGCGCCGACGGACCGCGGCGATCGTCGCGGTGACCCGCTCGATCCGGACGAGGGCTCGCTCCACGCCGACGCGCCCCTTCGGGGATCCGGGCGGGCACCCCGCGTGGCGCAGGTTGAGCAGCGCGGTCGCAACGTGGCACTGCGCTCGGTACCAGTTGTAGAGCCAGGCGAACGGGGCACAGCACACGTCGGGCGGCGTCGTCGCCGCCGGGTCGTCGCCGAGCGCACGGAGGGCACGTTCGCCGAAGCGGATGGCCAGGTGGGGGTTGGGCTCGGCGTAGTTGGCGGCGAGGTTGACGAGGGCGTTGACGTTGCCGGCGTCGATGCGGAGCGCGGCGGTGTACGCCGCCACGGCGTCGGCTGTCCGCTTCTGCTCGGAGCAGGAGACGCCCTTGGCGAACTCGGCGTAGGAGAGCCAGTTGCTCGTGCCCCCCATCTTCAGGGGCTCGTCGAGGCCGCGCTCGGCCGACCAGGTGAAGGCGATCCACGCCGCGGCCATCGACGCCAGCTCGCCCTCGCGGGCGCTGGCCCCTTCCGCAGTCGATTCGAGGGTCGTCGCGGCGCGCAGCTTCCCTCGCTCCAACGGGCCCTGCACGAGGCGGAGCGCCAGGGTCGTCGCCTCCGGGCGATCGGTCAGCTCGGCGGCCACGGTGTAGCTGCGCGCCGTGGGCAGGATCACCGACAGGGCGGAGATGAGCGACAGCTGCTCGGGGAGGGCGTCGGGCGATGGCAGGTCGATCGCCCCGTCGGGGCCGGCCGCGATCTGCGTGCTCGGGGTCGACGTCTCGGAGCGGAAGCCGTTCATCTTCTGGATGACGAGCGTCTCCACGAGGCGCGCCGATGTCTCGTCGGGCGGCGTCGGCTCGGGGCTGGTCGAAGCAGCCGCCCCCTCCTGCTTCTCCGTCGCCGCCGGCTCGGAGGCGGCACCGGTCGCGGCGCGGGCCGCTGCGTCCTTCGTTCCGGCCTCGTCCTTCGCCTCGTCCTTCGTTGCGGCTTGGTCCTCGTCCTTCCCCTCGTCCTTCGCCCCGGCCTTCGCCGCTGGTTCCTTCGGCTCCTTCGCCGGCTCGGCGCCGGCTCGGACGAACGGGGCGAGCACGAGCCGTCGCGTCGACAGGCGGGCCTTCAACGTCCGACCGAAGGCGAAGGCGATGAGGCCCAGGGCGAGCGCGGCGCCGAGCACGGCGAGCGCCGGGGTCCAACGGGTGCCGGTGTCGACGATCTGCTCGGCGATCGATCGATCGTTCAGCTGGTCCAGCGAGGAATCGGCCGGCGCGTTCGGGTGCTCCTGGAAGAAGGTCTGGTAGGCCGCCTTCGCCTCGGTGCGGTACCCGGCCGATCGCAGTCGCTCGATCCGCTGCAGGTCGTCCTGCGCGTCGGCCATCTCGTCGAGCACGGCGGGCGGTCGCGGGTCGCTCGGGTCCTCGGCCCGCTGGGCTTCGACGATGGCGCGCGCGCCTTCGACGTCGCCCCCCCGGCGTAGCGCGGCGGCCTGCTCGAGCTGGTCGGTCACGGCCTGTCGCTGATCCAGCGCGGGCTGGATCGTCGCCCGCGTGCACGGGGCGTTCGCGGCGGTCGCGGCGTCGTAGGCGTCGATCGCCCGGGTCGCCAGCGCTTCGTCGACGAGCGCGGCGACCTGCTCGCACGTCGGCGCCGTGGCCGTGGTGGTGGTGGTCACCTCGGTCGTCGTGGTCGTCGCCGGTTCGGCGCCATCGCCCTCGTCGGCCGACGAGAGCAGGCTGCCGACCCCGAGCAGCGAGGCGCCCGCGATCACCACCACCGCCACCTGTCCTGCGAGCGTGCTCCCGCGCTGCCCCACCGCAGCCTCCGCTGTTGCGCACCTCGGCCGAACCCCCCGGCCGCCCGCCATGGTCGCGCGGCTCGGGCAGCTTCGCCACCGGTTCCGCAGCGATGCGCCGGTGGATCAGCTCCCGCCGAACGGACCGACCGACTCGACCCGCACCACCGCGGCCCCCTCGGCGTCGCTGGCGGCGAGGTCGACCACGGCGGCGATCGCCCAGTCGTGGTGGCCGTCGGGGTCGTGGAGGATCTGGCGCACCCGCCACGCACCGGGGTGGGCGGCGACGTCGTCGTCGAGCACGACCATGGCCGCGGCCCGGGCGTCGCCGTCGACCAGCACCAGCGGGTGCTCCTCCCAGTACGGCGCCATGGCGTCGAACCACCGCTGGGCGTCCCAGCCGTCGTCGCCGTCGAGCTCCTCGAGGTCGCTCCACTGCCGTCGGGCGATCAGCTCCACCCGCTGGAACAGGGCGTTGCGCACGAGGATCGTGAAGGCGCGGCGGTTGGCGGTGACCGGCGGCGGCGCGTCGTCGACCGGTCGCGTGGGCGCCTCGTGGCCGCTGACCGCCTCGGCGGACGGCGAGCGCAGCGCCTCCCACTCGTCGAGCAGCGACGAGTCCACCTGGCGCACCAGCTCGCCCAGCCACTCGATCAGGTCGACCAGCTCGTCGGTCTTGCGGTCCTCGGGGATGGTCCGATCGAGGGCCTTGTAGGCGTCGGACAGGTAGCGCAGCACCAAGCCCTCGGAGCGGGCGAGCTGGTAGTGGCGCACGAACGTGCCGAAGTCCATGGCCCGCTCCCACAGGTCGCGCACCACGGACTTGGGTCGCAGCGGGTGCTCGCCCACCCAGGGATGGCGGCCCCGGTACACCTCGAACATCGGCTCGAGCAGCTCGGCGAGCGGGCGGGGGTGGGTGACCGACTCGAGCTCGGCCATCCGCTCGTCGTAGTCCATGCCCTGCGCCTTCATGGCGGCGACGGCTTCGCCCTTGGCCTTGCTGATCTGGGCCGAGATGATCGGGCGGGGGTCGTCGAGGATCGCCTCGACCACCGAGACGACGTCGAGCGCGTGGGCGTCGGCCTCGGGGTCGAGCAGGTCGAGGGCGGCGAGGGCGAAGGGGGCGAGCGGCTGGTTGAGGGCGAAGGTCTCCTGCAGGTCGATGGTGACCCGCACGGTGCGCCCGAAGTCGTCGGGCTCGGCGAGCTCCTCCACCACCCCCGCGTCGAGCAGCGACTCGTAGAGGGCTTCGGCGCGCTCGACGTGCTCGGCCTGGCGGCCCTCGGGCTCGTAGCTCTCGGTGAGGAGGCGGTGCAGCGCGGCGCGCCCGTCGCCGGGGCGGTCGAGGACGTTCAGGAGCATGGCGTGGCTGACCGTGAACGAGCTCGTGAGCGGCTCGGGTGGGGCGCTCACCAGCCGGTCCCAGGTCGGCTGGCCCCACGAGATCTGCCCGGGCGGCGGCTTCTTCTTCACCAGCTTGCGGACCTTGCCGTCCTTCTCGGTCTTCGCCGCCGCCTTGGCCGCCGCCTTGTGGTTCTCGATGACGTGGTCGGGGGCGAGGCCGATCACCAGGCCGCTCGTGTCGTAGCCGGCTCGCCCGGCCCGCCCGCCGATCTGGTGGAACTCGCGGGCCGAGAGCAGCCGGGTGGACGTGCCGTCGTACTTGGCCAGGGCGGTGAGCACGACGGTGCGGATGGGGACGTTGATGCCGACGCCCAGGGTGTCGGTGCCGCAGATGACCTTGAGCAGCCCCGCCTGGGCGAGGCGCTCGACCAGCCGCCGGTAGCGGGGGAGCATCCCGGCGTGGTGGACGCCCACGCCGTGGCGCACGTACTTCGAGAGGGTCTTGCCGAACCCGGCCGAGAAGCGGAACCCGCCGAGCTCCTCGGCGACGCGGTCCTTCTCGGCCCGGGTGAGCAGGTTGGTCGACAGCAGCGACTGGGCCCGCTCCACCGCCGCGGCCTGGGTGAAGTGCACGAGGTAGGCCGGGGTCTGGTGGGTGGACAGGAGCTCGTCGACCACCTCGGTCAGCGGCTGGATGCGGAACTCGTGGTGGAGCGGGATCGGCCGCTCGGCCGAGCGCACCACCGCCACCTCGCGCTCGGTGCGGCGAGGGAGGTCGTCGACGAACCGCGAGACGTCGCCCAGCGTGGCGGAGAGCAGCACGAACTGGACGTGGGGCAGCTCGAGCAGCGGCACCTGCCAGGCCCAGCCTCGGTCGGGGTCGGCGAAGTAGTGGAACTCGTCCATGACCACCTGGTCGACCGGGGCGGCGTCGCCGTCGCGCAGGGCGACGTTGGCGAGCACCTCGGCGGTGCAGCAGATGAGCGGCGCCTCCGGGTTCACCGAGGCGTCGCCCGTGAGCATGCCGACGCGGTCGGCCCCGAAGCGGTGGGTCAGCTCGAAGAACTTCTCCGACACCAGCGCCTTGATCGGGGCGGTGTAGAAGGTTCGGCCCCGGGCGGCCAGGCACACGGCGTGGGCGGCTGCGGCGATGAGGCTCTTGCCCGAGCCGGTGGGGGTGTCGACGATGACGTGGCTGCCCGCTGCGGCCTCGAGCAGCGCCTCCTCTTGGTGGGGGTAGAGCGTCAGTCCCTCGGCATCGGCCCAGGCCAGGAACCCCTCCACCACCTCGTCGGGGGTGCTCGTGCGCTCGACGAGCTCGCCCAGTCCGGTCACGTCCCGATGGTACGGGTCGCCACCGAACCCCGGGCACGTGCGAAGGGCAAGGTACGATTCAGCCTTCGGTCGATCCAGGAGGCCCGGTGCCCGACGCCCCCAAGCCAGGTTGGACGTTCCTCACCAACCACTCGCACGTGCTGCTGTGCATCGCCGCGGACCCGGGCATCCGTGGCCGCGACATCGCCGAGCGGGTGGGCATCACCGAGCGGTCGGCGCAGAGCATCATCGCCGACCTCGTCGAGGGTGGGTACCTGACCCGCGAGAAGATCGGTCGGCGCAACCAGTACCAGGTCCACCCCGACCTCCCGCTGCGCCATCCGGTCGAGCGCGACCACCAGGTGTCCGAGCTGCTCCGCCTGGTGAAGACGCCGAAGCGGCGCGCCTCGGCCTGACCACCCGCACGCCCGAGCTCACGTGGCGGTGGGGCCTCGGTGCGGCGGGGCAGCCATGGCGTGGTAGCCGCCGTCGACGTGGAGGATCTCGCCGGTGATCATGCGGGCCAGGTCCGACAGCAGGAACACCACGGCGTCGGCCACCGGCGCCGAGTCCTTGTCGTCCCACGCGATCGGCGACCCGGCCGCCCAAGCGTCGGTGAGCGCCTCGAAGTCGGCGATCCCGCCCGCCGCCCGGGTGTGGAGGGGTCCGGCGGCGACCAGGTTCGACCGGATGCGCCGGGGGCCGAGGTCGCGCGCCACGTAGCGGCTCACCGCCTCGAGCCCCGCCTTGCAGACGCCCATCCAGTTGTAGACGGGCCAAGCTCCGGCGGCGTCGAAGTCGAGGCCGACGAGCGACCCGCCCGTCTCGGGCGCCAGGTCGCGCAGCACCCGGGCGAGGGCGGCGTAGGAGTAGGTGCTGGCGTCCATCGCCCGGCTCACGTCGTCGAACTCGGTCGCCAGCAGGTCGCCGGCGAGCGCGCCGCGCGGGGCGAAGGCCACCGCGTGCAGGGCCCCGTCGAGGCGGCCCCAGCGCTCGGCGAGGTCGCCTCGCAGGGCTTCCACGTCGGCCGGGACCGTGAGGTCGGCGCCCACGACCGCGATCGCGCCGGGCAGCTCCTCGGCGGCCTCGCCGGTCCGGTCGAGGTCGCGCGGGAGGCCCGAGAGCACGATCTCGGCCCCGGCGTCGAGCGCGGCCCTCGCCGTGGCGAAGGCGATGGAGTCGGTGGTCACCACGCCGGTGATCAGGATGCGGCGGCCGGCCAGCAGGCCGGTGGTGGGGGTGGGGCTCATGGTGCGACGGCTCCGTTCGGGGTCGGGGTGGGCGAGATGGTGGGACCGGGTGCGGTGCGGGCGCGGACCTCGTCGTCCATGGCTCGGGCCCGCTCGGCCCCGGCGACGAGGGCGGCGGCGACCCGTTCGGCGAGCGCCGGATCGGAGGTGGCGAGGATGCGGGCGGCGAGCAGCCCGGCGTTGCGGGCGTTGCCGATGCCGACCGTCGCCACCGGCACGCCGGCGGGCATCTGCACGATCGACAGCAGCGAGTCCATGCCGTCGAGGTGGCGCAGCGGCACGGGCACGCCGATCACCGGGAGGGTGGTGAGCGAGGCCAGCATCCCCGGCAGGTGGGCGGCGCCGCCGGCCCCGGCGATGATCGCGCGGAGACCGCGCCCCGCCGCGTCCTGGGCGAAGCGGACCATGTCGGTCGGCGTGCGGTGGGCCGAGACGACCCGGACCTCGACCTCGACGCCGAGCTCGCGCAGCACCTC
>JAGQSL010000156.1:7080-9822 GCA_020439525.1 Acidimicrobiales bacterium
GGCGCCGCCGAGGCGTCCGCCCCGCTCACGCCGCCGCCGCGGGGGACGGGCCGAGCGCGTCGGCGGCGCGGGCGGCGAGGGCGCGGGCCTCGGCGAGGTCGGCGCCGGTGGCGGTCACGTGGCCGACCTTGCGGCGTGGCCGCGGGTCCTTGCCGTAGCGGTGGACGTGGACGCCCGGCACGGCCAGCGCGCGGTGGAGCCCGACGAAGGGGTCCGAGCCGTCGGGGGCACCCAGCACGTTGCGCATGCAGGCCGCCGGGACGATCGGGTCGGTGGCGCCGAGCGGCAGGTCGAGCACGGCGCGCAGGTGGTTCTCGAACTGCGAGGTGGCGCACGCCTCGATGGTGAGGTGGGCCGAGTTGTGCGGGCGCACCGCCAGCTCGTTGAGGAGCAGCTCGTCGTCGACGACGAACAGCTCGACCGCCATCACGCCCACCAGCTCGGCCGCCTCGGCGATGCGCACGGCGAGCTGGCGGGCCTGGGTCGCCACCGCGACCGGTACGCCCGCGGGGAGCAGCACCTCGTGGCACTGCCCGTCGCGCTGGACGGTCTCGACCGGCGGGTAGGCGTGGACCTCGCCCGACCACGACCGCACGACCACCACCGCCAGCTCGTGGCCGAACGGCAGGCGGGGCTCGACCAGCAGCGGCCCGTCGGCCCGGGCGAGGGCGGCCGACGCGGCGGCGAGGTCGTCCGCCACCCACACGCCGCGCCCGTCGTAGCCGCCGGTGGGCGCCTTCAGCACGAGCGGCCACCCGTGGCCGTCGCCGAAGCGGGCGATGGCGCCCGGGTCGCCGACGAGCGCCCACGGCGCCACCGGCACGCCCCGGGCGCCGAGCACCGTGCGCGCCGCCGCCTTGTCCTGGCCGAGGCGGGCGGCGCCGGGCCCGGGAGCGACGCGGTGGCCCCGCTCGACGAGGGCGGCCAGGAGCGCGGCGGGGGTGCGCTCGTGGTCGACGGTCACCACGTCGCTGCGGGCGGCGAGGGCGAGCAGGTCGTCGAGGCGATCGGGTCGTCCGGAGAGGTGCGCGGCCCCGGCCACGACCGCCGGCGCGCCGGGGTCCTCGTCGAGCGCCACCACCTGGACGCCGAGCGCGATGGCGGCCTGGTGGGTCATGCGGGCGAGCTGGCCCCCGCCGATGATGCCCACCGTCGTGGTCATCCCACGGCCGCCCACGACGGCACCTCCTCGCGCTGCGGCTCGGCCCGGCCGAGCTCCCTCGGCGCCCAGCCGGAGGCCGTGCGCTGCTGCCACGGATCGCCGGGGCCCTCGCGGGCCACCAGCGAGATCCACTCGTTGCCGATCAGCTGCTGGAGCGTCGTCGACCCGGCGATGGCGGCGTCGACGTGGGCCCGGCGGCCCTCGACGATCGCCAGCAACCGGATCGGTTCGTGCAGGAGGCGCCCGCCCGCCCGGACCGACTGGAGGGGGAGGCCTCGGCGCAGATCGCCGCCGGCGCCGCTCAGGACCCCCACGTCGCCGACCACGTTGTGGAGGGCCTTGGTGCCCGACCCGAAGGCCTCGGGGTCGGTGGTGGAGAGGTTGTACTGGGCGTTGATCCACTGGGCCACGACGAGCGGCGCGGTGAGGATCCCGCCGAGCACGGACCCGCCGGGATCGAGGTCGAGCTCGTAGGAGTGGAGGAACACCCGCCGACCGAGGTCGAGGGGCGCGGTGAGGTGGCGAGGCCCGATCACGAAGGCGTGGTTGCCGGCGAGGCCCAGCTCGGCCACGGGTTCGGCCCAGTCGCGCCCGCGCCGCCGCACGGCCCGGAGGCGGCCCCCTCGGTTGGCGGCGCGGCGCGCCATGCCGGGCAGGGTCGCGGCCCGGTCGAGGGCGGCGGCGTCACCGGCGGCGTCGAGGTCGGCGCGGAGCTGGGCGACGAGGTCGCGGTGCGAGCCCGGCACCTCGTCGAGGTCGAGCAGCGCCACCCGGTCGGTCGTGGTGTCGTGCTCGGCGGCGAGGAACCAGGTCCCGGCGGGGATCTCGACGCCCTCCGCCGCCAGCGTGGCCCGCACCGTCGGGTCGTTGGCCATGGCGGCGGCGATCCGGGCGTTCGGTCCACCTCGGTGGCCGCCGCACGCCCCGCAGGCCAGGCCCGACTCCATCGGGTTGTTGTCCGCCCGCGAGCCGTGGCCGCAGAGCACCACGAGCGGGGCGGGGCGCCGCCCGAGGCCCAGGCGCCAGATGGCGGCCACGACGGCGGCCTGCTGCTCGATCGGCAGCTCGCGGCGGTCGTGGGCGGTGCGAGCCGGCCGCGGTCGGGGCAGGTGGTCCACCAGCCAGCTGGTGGCGCCGGGCGCCGCGGTGCGGGCCGCGGCGAGCGGGCCGGCCACCCAGCCGGTCCCCTCGGCGAGGGCGAGCGGGGCGATCGGGTGGTGCTTGGCGGCGACCCAGGCGTCGTCGGCGGCGGCCGCGGCACGCCGGCGCCCGGCGGCCCGAGCCGCCTCGGCCTCGCGACCGGGCCGGGCCACCTCGGTCACCGTCGCCCCGGGCGTGAGCAGGACCGGGCACTGGTCCTCGGTGTCGCCGCCCGCGAGGGGCGCCACCCGGATGGGCAGGCCGAAGAAGCCGGCGTAGCCGAAGGTCCGGTAGCCGCTGCGCGCTTCGAGCTGGCGGCGCAGGCCCTCGGAGCGCACGTCGATGCAGGCGACGAGGTCGGCGACGGGCGGCGGCGCGTCGAGGTCCTCGTCGGCGCGCTCGACCGCGTCGGGCTCGTCGAGGGCGGCGATGTCGCCGAG
>JAGQSL010000157.1 GCA_020439525.1 Acidimicrobiales bacterium
GGGCAGCGGTCGACGAGGCGGGTCAGCGTCGAGCGGGCGATGCGCGCCTGCTTCGTGGCGGCGACCACCGCCGTCTCGAACACGAGGTCGGGGCGGTTGGCCGGGTCGACGCTGCCCTCGAAGAGCACCTGGCCCTCGCGCACCACCAGCCCGGGCGCCCGCTTCTGGCTGCGCCAGCCCAGCAGGCTGATCGACGTCGACAGCGACGAGGCCACCCGGTCCCACGCCTCGTCCGCGATCCACGCCACCGTGCGGCCGGCGTGGGCCACGCGGGCCATGAGCTGGTCGGCGCTCAGCCCGAAGGCCTTGGCCACCGCGTCCTGGTCCTGCAGGGTGAGGCGGTCGTTGGCCCGGCCGCTGGCCCGGTGCAGCTCCACGCGCACCTCGAAGAGGGTGCGCTCGGCCTCGGCGAGGGCGGCGGCGTCGCCCTCCTCGAGCACCGGGCGCGCCGCCTGGGCCCAGGCGAGGGCGTGGACGTCGCGCAGGCCGCCGCGCCCCTCCTTCAGGTCGGGCTCGAGGAGGAACGCCACCTCGCCGTGCTGGGCCTGGCGGGCGGCCACCGACTCGCGCAGCTGGCCGAGGAGGCGCTTGGCCCGCTTGGTCCACAGCGCCCGGGTGGCGTCGACCAGCTCGCCGACGAGTGCCTCGTCGCCGGCCAGCCGCCGGGCCGAGAGCAGCGCGGTGGCCGTGTCGAGGTCCTCAGCGGCGAGGTCCATGGCCTCGGTGACGGTCCGCACCGAGTGCCCCAGCTTCAGGCCCTCGTCCCAGATCGGGTACCAGATCGCCTCGGCCACCTCGGCCGGGGCCTGGCGCTGATCGTGGAGCAGCAGCAGGTCGAGGTCGGAGCCGGGGGCGAGCTCGCCGCGCCCGAACCCGCCCACGGCCACCAGCGAGATCCGCCCCGCTGGAGCCGCCGCGGCGACGGCCTCCTCGAAGCGCGTGACGAGCCACGGGTCGACCGTGGCCCGCCACGCGTCGGAGAACGCCCGGCCCACGAGGGTGCGGTCGCCCAGGAGTCGCTCGCGATCGCTGGCCAGCGCCATGGGGACCGTCCTCGAGGTGGCGTCGGACCGGCGGTCAGATGGCGTCGTGGCCCTGCTCGCCGGTCCGGATGCGGATGAGGCGCTCGGCCTCGGTGACCCAGATCTTGCCGTCTCCGATCTTGCCGGTGCGCGCCGCGTTGGTGATGACCTCGACGAGGCGGTCCACGTCGGCCTCGTCGACGATCAGCTCGAGGCGGACCTTCGGGACGAAGTCGACCTGGTACTCGGTGCCCCGGTACACCTCGGTGTGGCCGGCCTGGCGCCCGAAGCCCTGGACCTCGGTGACGGTGATGCCCGCCACCCCGGCGCCCTTGAGCGCCTCCTTCACCTCGTCGAGGCGGAACGGCTTGATGACCGCGGTGATGATCTTCATGTCGTTGCTCCGATCAGAGGTTGTTGTAGGCCGTCTCGGCGTGCAGGACCTGGTCGAGGCCGACCTGCTCGGTCTCCTCGTCGACCCGCAGGCCCATGGTCGCATCGATCGCCTTGGCGATGACGTAGGTGACGATCAGCGAGAAGGCGAACACCGCCACCGATGCCACGATCTGGTCGATCAGCAGGTCGGCGCCGCCGCCCAGGAACAGGCCCTCGTGCTCCACGATGCCGTTGATCGAGGCGTCGGCGAACAGGCCCAGGGCCACCGACCCGAAGATGCCGCCCACGAGGTGCACGGCGATGACGTCGAGGGCGTCGTCGAGCTTGGCCGCCTCCTTGATGAACAGGGCGAGGTAGCAGATGATGCCGGCGGCGAAGCCGATGATCACGGCCGCCATGGACCCGACGAAGCCGGCGCACGGGGTGATGGCGACCATGCCGGCCACCGCGCCCGAGGCGGCCCCGAGGGTGGTCACGTGCTTGCCCTTGACCTTCTCGACGATCAGCCAGCCGAGCATCGCCGCGGCCGGCGCCACCAGGGTGTTGAACAGCGCCTGGGCGGCGATGCCGTCGGCGGCGAGGGCCGAGCCGGCGTTGAAGCCGAACCAGCCGAACCAGAGGATGCCGGTGCCCATCAGCGTCCAGGGCAGGGCGTGGGGCGGCATCGGCTCCTTGCCGTGGCCCTTGCGGGCGCCGATCACGAGCAGCACGGCGATGGCGGCGGCGCCGGCGTTGATGTGCACCACGAGGCCGCCGGCGAAGTCGAGGGCGCCCATCTCGGCCACCCAGCCGCCGGCGAAGGCCCAGTGGGCGACGGGCGAGTACACGAGGATCGACCACACGCCGATCAGCACCGCGTAGCCGGCGAACTTGAGGCGATCGGCCGTGGCGCCGGTGATGAGCGCCGGGGTGATGATGGCGAAGGTCATCTGGAACGTGGCGAACAGGATGGGCGGCAGCACGGTGCCATCGCCCAGGCCGACGTCCTTCATGCCGAGGAAGTCGAGGTTGCCGATCCACCCGCCGTCGCCGGCCGAGCCGAAGGCGAGGGAGTAGCCGACCACCGTCCAGACGACGGCGAGCAGGCCGATCGCGAAGAAGTTCTGCATGAGCATGGCCAGGAAGTTCTTCGAGCGGACCATGCCGCCGTAGAAGAACGCGAGACCGGGGGTCATGAAGAGCACGAGCGCGGTGCTGATCAGGACCCAGGCGATGTTGCCTTCCACGGATCTGCCTTTCGGGTGTCGGGAACGTGACCCGCCGAGGTGACGGTGGCGACACTGTTGCGAAAGGTCGTTGCGTCCCGATTCCCGCCGTGTTTCCGCTGTGTGAACGGAGGCCCACCCTGACGGAACCCTGACGGGAACCTGTCGGATCAGTCCGGGACGGTGGTCTCCACGGCGTCGTCGGCGGGTCCGCCGGAGCCCTCGCCGACCGAGCCCACGATCGACGTCGGGGTCACCCCTCCGCCCTCGATCGGCTCGCCGCCGGTCACGTCCACCAGGTCGGTGGCGTCGAGGGTCGCGCCCTCGGCGTCGAGCAGCACGAGCTCGGTGGCATCGGCCGGCACCTCGAGCACGAACCACGACCCCCGGCCGATCTCGGCGAGCGCCGTGAGGTCGGGACGGTCGAGCACGTCGCCGGAGGCCGAGCGGACCTCGACCGCGGCCACCTCGTCGGACGCGACCCCAGCGGCGAACCGGCGATCCGAGATCTCCTGGAGCTCGAAGGAGACGAGCGCGGCCTCCGCGCCACCGCCGAGGGCGGAGCCGACCCCGCCGAAGGACGAGACGGTGTCGGCCGCCAGGGCGACCTGCAGCTGGACCGACGGCTGATCCGCCTCGGGCGTGCTGTCGCGCAGGATCCACGCGGTGCCGTCGGCGAGCTCGCCGCGGGCGATCTCCTCCCCCTCGCTGCCCTCGGCGCCGCCGGGGAGGTCGCCCAGCTGGGAGCGGGAGACCAGGTCGCGCCACTCGCCGGCGGGGATCGGCTCGACCGACTCGGCGGCCCGCAGCACCTCGTCGCGGTCGACGCCGAACCCGCTCACGCTCAGCAGCTCGCCCGGCGCCTCGAGCCACGACACCGCGACCGACGAGACCGGCGGGCCGGGGTCGTCGGAGGTGTCGGCGATCTCGACGTCGACGAGCAGCGCCCGGTGCCCCCGGACGGTGAGCTCCTCCACCTCGGGGGCGGTGACCCGGGCTGCGTCGAGCGCGAGCGCGTCGCCCGGCGTCGAGGTGACGGTGAGGGTCCGGATCGGGGTGGGCAGCACCGGCTCGGGAGCCGTCTGGTCGTCGCTCGCACCGGATCCGTCCGACGACGAGCTCGACGACGAGGAGCCGCCACCGGGCGTGGCGTAGAGGACGGCACGGAGGCCCGGCCCCGCGGCGCCGCGCAGCGCTCCCACCGCCGAGGCGCCGAAGAGGCCGGACGGATCCTCGCCGAGCCGCCGCCAGCCGTCGGGCAGGTCGGCCGCGTCGACCACGACGCCGTCGGCGCCGCCCGTGGCGGCGACCGCGATCTGGGCCAGCTCATCGACCTCGAGGGTCGCGCCGATGGCAGCGAACCAGCCACCCCCGGGCGCGGCCACCGCCACCGTCGGCGCGATCACCCCGCCGGTGTCGAGCACGGTGACCTCGCGGCCGTCGACCTCGATCGTGCGGCCGCCGTCGCCCGGCGAGATGGTCTCGCCGTCGAACCACGTGACCCCCAGTCGCGGATCGCCGGCCGACGGGCCGAAGAGCACCAGGGGCGAGGCCAGCCCCACCACGTCGCCGTCGCCGTCGACCTCGGCGGCCCCGGCGAGCTCGAGGCCCTCGGGCACCTCGGTGACCCGGAAGGGGCGCACAACGGTGGTGGTCACGTCCGTGGGGCCCTCGTCGTCTCCGCCCCGGCCCGCCGCCCAGATGGCGCCGGCCAGCAGGGCGACCACCACCGCAGCAGCCACCGCCAGGCGACGGGGGTCGTGCCAGCCGGTGCGTGCCTCTCGCAGCGGGGTCGGCTCGGCCAGCGAGGCTCGTCCGGTGAGGTCGACCGCCGGCCGCGGGCGATCGGCGGCTCGGCGCAGGAGGTCGGCGGCGGCGGCCCGGCCCCGCTGGTCGAGCTGGTCGAGGTCGTTCGGGCTCATCGCTCCTCCTCCACGGCGGTCGGGGCCAGGTGCGCGAGGCGCTCGGCGAGGGCGCGCCGCCCGCGGTGCAGGTGGACCTTCACGGTCGCGGGGCGGCACCCGACGATCTCCGCGATCTCCTCCACGCTGCGCTCCTCCAGGTAGTGCAGGGCGACGCACGCCGCCTGCCGGTCGGGCAGCGACCGCACCGCCGCCCAGAAGGCTGGGTCGTCGACCCGGTCGGCGCCGGCGTCTCCGGTGCGATCGGTCGACGGATCGTCGCCCTCGACGGCCGCCCGCCCGGCGAGGCGCTCGGCGCCGCGCCGCTCCACGTCGCGGTGGCGCGCGGCGGAGGCCGCCCGGTTGATCACGGCCCGGCGGACCCACGCCCCCGGCCGCTCGAGCGCGCCGACCTCCCCCCAGCGACGGTAGGCATCGGCGAAGGCGTCCTGGGCCAGCTCCTCGGCCACCGCCCACGACCCGCTGAGCGACCAGGCCAGGCCCACCAGGCCCGCCCACTCGTCGCGGTAGAGGTCGTCGAAGGCCGACGACGCTCGATCGGGCTGTGCCACCGCCTCGGCGGTCTCCGCTGCGTCCACGGGATCCACTCGCCGCTGGCGCCCGCGAGGTTTACCGCTCAGCGCGGCTCGGCTCGGGCGACACGCAGCGCGTCGCGCGCTGCCAGCTGGAAGGCGTCCCAGATGGGCGACACCGGTGGGGCGTAGGCGAGGTCGAGGTCGATCAGCTGCGAGGCGTCCATGCCGGCGGTGATGGCGGTGGCCAGCGTGTCGATGCGCTTGCCGGCGCGGTCGGCGCCCACGATCTGGCCGCCGAGCAGCCGATGGGTGCGGCGCTCGATGAGCACCTTGGCGTGGAGCGTCTCCGCGTCGTCGAGGTAGCCGGCCCGGGTGGTCCCCTCGACGGTGCCCACGTGGAACTCGATGCCGGCCTCACGGCACTCGGCCTCGTTCAGCCCGGTGCGGGCGATCTCCACCGCGCACACCCGGGTCACCGCCGTGCCGAGCACGCCCGGGAACGTCTCGTAGCCCCCGCCGAGGTTGGTGCCCGCCACCCGCCCGGTCTTGTTCGCCACGGTGCCGAGGGCCACGTGGATGCGGCGACGGCTCACCAGGTGCACGACGTCCGCGCAGTCGCCGGCCGCGTACACCCCCGCCTTCGAGGTCCGCTGGCGGTGGTCGACCCCGATGGCACCCCGAGCGCCGGCGGCGACGCCGGCGTCGAGCGCCAGGGCGCTCGCCGGGGCCACCCCGATGCCGAGGATCACCAGGTCGGCGGCGAGGTCGCCGTCGGCGGTGTGCACCTTCCCCGGCGAGAACCCCTCGACCGAGGAACCGCAGCGCAGGTCGATGCCGAAGCGGCGGATCGCCTCGGCCACGTGGGCACCCATGTCGAGGTCGAGCGTCCGCATGGGCTGGGGCGCGCCGTCGACCATGGTCACGCGAGCGCCGCGCTCCACGAACGCCTCGCCCATCTCGATGCCGATGTAGCCGGCACCCACCACCACCACGTCGCGGATGCGCCGCCCGTCGACGCCCGCCAGCAGCGCCCGCGCGTCCTCGAGCGACTGGACGCCGTAGATGTCGGGGCCGTCGATGCCCGGCAGGTCGGGCCGCACGGGGCGAGCACCCGTGGCGATGTGGAGCAGGTCGAAGCCGAGGTGCAGCGTGCGCTGCTGGTCGAGGGCGCGCACCTCCAGGCGACGCGCGTCGAGGTCGATGCCCACCACCTCGTGACGGGTGCGCACGTCCAAGCGGAACTGGTCGCGCAGCTGCTGGGGCGTGCGCACCACCAGGTCGTCGAGCGAGTCGACCGAGCCGCCCACCACGTACGGGATGCCACACGCCGAGTAGGAGGTGTCGGGCCCCTTCTCGAGCACGACGATCTCGAGGTCGGGGCGGCCGCGGCGCGCGTTGGTCGCCCCCGACATCCCCGCAGCGTCGCCACCGATCACCACCAGTCGCTCGGCCATGGAGGCGAGGCTACCGGTGCCGGTCTGCGAGGATGGGACGATGGGCGTGCGCCAGGACTGTCGCCACTACTCCACCCGCACCACCGGGTCGGGCGAGCAGGTGCAGCGCTGCCGGGTCGACGCCAACGAGACGGCGCCGTTCGCCTGCCCCGAGTTCTGCCTGTTCTTCGAGCCGCGCTCGATCACCGACGCCGGCTGGCGCCGCTTCGAGTCCGACGAGTAGCCGGCCCGGCGCGAGACTCGCCCGATGCGCACGACGGCGAAGGTCGACTACGCGGTCCGGGCCGCGGTCGAGCTGGCGAGGGCCCATCCCGGGGAGGGCCACCGGCCGGCCCCGGTGACCCGCCAGGCCATCGCCGACGCCCAGGACATCCCGGCCAAGTTCCTCGAGCACATCCTCGCCGACCTCAAGCGCAGCGGCATCGTCGGCAGCGCCCGCGGAGCCGACGGCGGGTACTGGTTGCAGCGCTCGCCCGCCGAGGTCACCGTCGCCGACGTGATCCGCGCCGTCGAGGGCCCGCTCGCCGACGTGCGCGGCGAGCGCCCCGACGCGCTCGACTACCCCGACGACCTCGCCGCGCTCCAGCGCACCTGGATCGCCGTGCGAGCCAACCTGCGCGCCGTGCTCGAGCACGTGACGCTCGACCACCTCCGGGCGGGCGAGCTCCCGGCCGACGTGGAGCGCCTCGTCCAGCCCGACGATGCCTGGCAGCGCCGGTAGGGCGGGGGTCGAGCGGTGCAGTGCCGGCCGCCAGCGCCCGGGCGAGGCGCCGGCGGCCGACGGTTGAGCCGACGGCCTCGGAGGGGCGAGGCATCGGGGTCGGCTCAGACCAGGGTCACCGCATCCGGGCTGTACAAGTCACCGACCCGCCCGCCTCTGACGGCGGCCGGCGAGAAATCGCGACCGGCTCAGCGCAGCGCGAGCCGCAGGTCGACCAGGTCGATCGGCGCATCGGCCACCGGCACGAGCCCGAGCACGGCCGGCCAGGTGGGGCCGCCGAGCCAGGGGTCGAGGCCGCCGACCGGTCGGTAGGCCGCCGGCACGTCGGCCACCACGAGGTAGATGCCCGACGGGAGCGAGGCCACCGTCCATCGCCCCTCCCCGTCGGTCACCGCCTCGACGCGCCCGCCGATGGTGGAGGCCGCCACCCGGACCCCGGCGAGGGCGACCTCCTCGCCCGTGTCCGGATCGATCACGACGATCCGCCCGGCGAGCGCCCCGGGCTCGCCGGGCACGTCGGGCACGGTGGTCGTGGTCGACGCCGGGGTCGTCGTCGTGGACACCGGGAGGGACGTCGTGGACACCGGGAGGGTCGTCGTGGATGCCGGGAGGGTCGTCGTGGGGCCCGGGGCGGTCGTGGTCGGGCTCGGCGGCGTCGAGGGCGACGGGGACGGCCCGGGGCGCGAGACGATCGGCGCGGCCGGGGGGCGCGGGGCATCGACCGTCGGGCTCGCCGCCTCGCTCGACGGCACCGACGAGCCCGAGGTGGCGGTCGGC
>JAGQSL010000158.1 GCA_020439525.1 Acidimicrobiales bacterium
CACGCCTACTACATCGACTACCGCAACGCCCGCCCCGACCACATCAAGAACTTCTTCGACAACGTGGTCAACTGGGAGTTCGTCGCCGCCAACCTGGCCGGCTGAGCTCCGCCCCGCCCGGGGCACCGATCGAACGAGCGAGGGCCGCTCCCCACGGGGAGCGGCCCTCGTCGCGTCCACGCGCCCGAGCGGGCCCGTCAGGTGGGCGGGGCGGTGCAGGGCTCGCTGCCGCACACCTCGGTGAAGCTGCCGTCGACCTCGAGGAAGTCGGACTTCTGCTGCTGGGCCAGCGGCGAGCGGCGCGGATCCTCGTGGGGGTCCTCGCCGGCGCGGGGCGGCACGTTCTGGAGCGGCGGCACCTCGGCACCCGAGTCCCAGATCACCAGCGCAGAGCCGGTGGAGCCGTCGGCCACGGCGTCGAGCCCCCACACCGGGTCCACGTCGGTGGTGCGGCCCTCGCCGTACGCGGGCCGGTGCACGTCCATCGCGCCGGCGGTGCGGGCCTCGATCTCGGCGGTGAACGGGGCCACCTGGTGGTCGCCGAGCGCCACGTGGATCAGCACCCGCTTGGAGCCCGAGCCGGGCAGCGGGTCCTCGGTGAGGTGGGCGGCGTAGCCGTTCGTCTCGCCGCGGTCCCACAGCATCTGGATGAACTGGAGGCCCACCACCCGGTCGACGGCATCGGGGTAGCTCTGCTTCATGAGGGCCCCGAACGGGTCGAAGTCGACGCTGCGCTCGAGCAGCGTCGAGTAGTTCATGCCGGCCACGCCGAGCACGCCGGCGCGAACGTCGGGCGAGACGGCCACGAAGGCGCCGCCGATGACGCCGCCCTGGCTGTTGCCGTCGTAGAACAGCGCGGTGGTGTCGATGCGCGGCGCGCCACCGGGGTGCTGGAAGGCGGCGTCCGAGTTGAACCCGTCGGGGGCCAGCATCAGCCGACCGAGGACGATGGTGTTCAAGATGCCCTGCTGCGAGCGGTCGGTCAGCGTGTTGAACGTGGAGATGTCCTGGAGGATCGTCGCCGCGTTGCCGATGTCGCCCTCGCTCATCCCGATCCAGTCGGTGGCGCAGTAGACCATGTCGTGGTCCTTGACCATGGTGCGCTGCGGGCTGGAGAAGACCTCGCCGTAGCTGCCGAAGAGGCCGTGGCCGTAGATGACCGGGCGGGCGGGGCCGTCGCCCTCCACGTCGGGCACGCTGCAGCCGAAGCGGGCGGTCAGCGAGCCGTTGCGCACCGGGAGCCCGGTGGCGGGATCGGTGTGGTAGCCGTTGCCCGCCGAGCCGTCGCCGGTGAGGTAGTTCGGCACCTCGAAGGTGCCCTCCACCCGCCGGACGATGCCGGCCTCGGGGTTCTCCTGCACGGACGTGATGGTGAAGTCGGGGGCGTGGCCGTCGAGCGCGGCGAGGGCGTCGTCGCGGATGTGGAGCATGCGCCCCGTGGTGTTCTCGGTGGAGGCCACGGTGAAGTCCCACGCCAGGTAGAGGTCGTCGACGCCGATGCCGGCCTCGGCCAGGTCGCTGAAGAGGAACTGCTGGTGCACCCAGCGATCGTGGGCGTCGCCGACGAAGGCGCTGCCGTCGTCGGTCTTGAAGCGGGCGAAGCTGTCGGGCGCCGGGATCGTGGACCCGTCGGCCCGCTTCAGGTTCCGCAGGGCGAAGATGTAGCGGTGCCCGGCGGTCCAGTTCTTCGCCGGCCGCAGGTAGAGGAGCTGATCGGACGCCCGATCGGCCTCGGGGATGTTGGCGTCGAGCTCAGCGAAGAGCGGTTGGCGCTCGCCCGTCTCGGCGTCGATGGCCACGATCGGCGCGTCCTCGTCGGCGTAGGCGCCGATGTCGTCGAGCGTGGCGGCGCCGGTCTGGTCGAGGTCGATGCCCGGCACCTTCAGCAGGCCGGACTGGCCGGGGCTGAAGCCGTCGTTGCGGTTCCACTCCTGCGGGTTGGGCCGCACCCCCTGGGCGTTCGGGGCGAGCCACTCGCGCTTGAACGCGATGCGCCGC
Organism: Acidimicrobiales bacterium; assembly: GCA_020439525.1. Taxonomy (GTDB): domain Bacteria; phylum Actinomycetota; class Acidimicrobiia; order Acidimicrobiales; family Iamiaceae; genus Aquihabitans. The sequence goes on from JAGQSL010000158.1 coordinate 1,999, forward strand.
CCCGTCGCCGTCCCCGGGTCGGTGGTGGTGAAGTGGTCGTTCGGGAACGGCAGGAAGCACTTGCGGCCGTCGAAGGGATCGCAGCCCTGGTTGCGGGCCTCCGACGAGCCCAGCAGGCCGGCGAGCAGCTCCAGCTCCCAGGTGCGGGCGTGGCGGTACTGGTCGACCTTCGACGCCAGGCCGCTGGGGTCGGCCGCCCGGCCGAGCATGGCGAGGTAGGCGCCGCGCACCAGCGGCACGGCCCGCTCGTTCGACCGGATCACGCCGCGCACGAAGGAGTCGCGCGTCGTGCCGCGGTCGAGGCGACCGGTCCAGAACGCCTTGCCGTTCGGGTCGGCCGGGCGGCCGAGGAGCGCCTCGAACACGACGTCGACGTAGCCGGCGTTGGTGCTGCCGCCCGATCGCCAGGCCTCGTCGGAGAGGCCGAACGCCTGCTCGAGCTGCTCGAGCGTCCGGCCGCCGCGCACCACGGCCTGCCAGTGGGCGAGGCCCGACGGGTCGGCGGCGCGGCCCAGCCAGCGCTCGTAGGTGTCACCGATGCGGGCGGCGAGCCAGGGATCGGCGAGGAGCTGGCCGCGCACCGCGTCGACGCCGGACGTACCGCCGTCGAGCTGCGCGCCGAGCGCCACCACCTCGGCCTCGGTGGCCGGGGCCAGCTCGGCCCGGATCCGCTCGAGGATCTGGCGGGCGTAGGGCGTGCTGATCGGCTGGGGGGCGAGGGCCGCAGGGGCCACGCTCGCGTTGCCCGCCATCCGACCCGGCGTCGCGGGCGCCGCCGGCGTGGCGACCGCCGGCCCGACCCCCGCGGCGACGCTGCCCGCGAGCAGCCCCACCGAGAGGGCGATGCCGCCGAGCGCCCTCCTCGCCCGTCGCTCCGTCGCGCGCTGACCCGTCGCTCGTGCCACCCGGTCGGTCCCCTCTGATCGTCGTGCGCCGGCGCCGTCCCCTCGGCACCGACCGTGCCGTCGACCCTACCGCCGGTGACCGACGCCCGCGATCGGGCCCGCCCCGCCAGCCCGTACCTCGCATCGCAGCGGGCCCCCGGGCGACCGCTGCGATGCGAACCTCGGGGGATCGGGGCTGCGGGCGCCGAGCCGGATGGGTGGCACGGCCCCGGGCGGGCGCGGGGGCCGGTACCGTCGGGCGCCGTGAGCGACGGCGCCCTGTTCGACGAGTCGGTGGGCCGCGGCCCCGACGCCGACACGTGGACGGTGGGCGAGCTGGCCGCCCACCTCGGCCGGCTCCTGGTGGCCGCGCTGCCCGACGACGTGTGGGTGGCCGGGCAGATCCGCAACCTGAGCCGGGCCAACAACGGCCACGTCTACTTCGACCTGGTGGAGCCCACGGAATCAGGTCGGGCGCCGGAGGCGCAGCTGAGCGTGACGCTGCTGGCGCCCGAGCGCGAGCTGGTGAACCGCCAGCTGGTGCGGGCGGGCGGCGGCGTGCGCATGTCCGACGGCGTCGAGGTGCGCATCCAGGGCCGCATCCGCTGGTACGCGCCCCGGGGCACCTTGCAGCTGCGGATGCACGGCATCGATCCGGCGTTCACCCTGGGCCGCCTCCAGGCCGACCGCGACCGGCTGCTCGCCACCCTCGGCGCCGAGGGCCTCCTCGACGCCAACGCCCGTGTCCCGATGCCGCTCGTCCCGCTGCGGATCGGCGTGGTCACCAGCCGGGGCACCGCCGCGCACGCCGACGTGATGGCCGAGCTGGAGGCCAGCGGCATCGGCTTCGAGGTGGTGCTGGCCGACGCCCGCACGCAGGGCCCCGAGTGCGGCCCGTCGGTCGCCCGGGCCCTCGCCCTGCTCGCCGCCGCCTCGGTCGACGTGGTGCTGCTCGTGCGCGGCGGTGGCGCCCGCACCGACCTCGCCGGCTTCGACACCGAGCAGATCGCCCGCGCCGTCGCCGCCATGGCCGTCCCCGTGCTCACCGGCATCGGCCACGAGGTCGACCGCTCGATCGCCGACGAGGTGGCCCACCGCGCCCACAAGACGCCCACCGCGGCGGCCGCCTCGGTGGTCGCCCAGGTGCAGGCGTTCGGCCGGGGGGTGGAGGAGCGGGCGCTGTCGCTGCGGCGCGGCGTGGCCCGCGCCACGCGGCTGGCCGAGGCTCGGCTCGACGACCGACGAGCCCGAGCCGCGCGGGCGGCGGCGCGGACCCTGGCGCGCGCCGACGATCGGCTGGCGCAGCGCGGGGCGCAGGCCGGGCGCGCCGCGGTCCGCTCGCTCGACCGGGCCGACCGGCGCGTCGAGGTCGTGGGCAGCCGCAGCGTGCGAGGAGCACGCTCGCGCCTCGATGCCGCCGAGGCCCGCCTCGGCGCGCGTGAGGCACGAGGCGTCGTCCACGACCCGGCCCTGGCCCTGGCGAGGGGCTGGTCGATCACCACCACCGCCGACGGGCGCCTGGTGCGCCGCCCGGCCGACGCCCCACCCGGCACGGAGCTGGTGACCCGGCTCGCCGAGGGCGCCCTCCGCAGCACCGTCGTCCCCGATCCCACCGATGCCCCGGAGCACGCCCCATGACCGATCCCGTCCCCGCCGAGCAGCTCACCTACGCCGAGGCCGTCACCGAGCTCGACGCCATCTTGGACCGCCTGGAGCACGACGAGCCCGACGTCGACCGGGTGGCCACCGACGTGGCCCGGGCCAGCGCCCTCATCGCCCACTGCCGCGAGCGCATCGCCTCGGCGCGCCTGCGCGTCGACGAGGTGGCCGGCTCGCTCGCGCCCGAGGTCGTCGACGGCGACGAGGGCTGAGCGCCGCTCGCCCCCTCAGCCGGCCCGGCGCTCGGCTCGACGGTCGTGGGCGGCGCCGCTCACCAGCCGGAACGATCCGGCGATGAGCGAGATGTTCAGCAGGATCTGCACGGCGACGATCAGCCGGGCGGCCTGGCCGGTGGGCACGATGTCGCCGAAGCCGACCGTGGCCACGGTGGTGATCGTGAAGTAGAAGCTGTCGATCTTGGTGTGGATGCCGGGGATCTGGTCGGTGTTGGTGGCGATGGCGTAGTAGGTGGTGGCGAAGGCGACGAGGATCAGCGAGGCGAGGATGGCGACGGCTTCGACGGCCTCGGCGACGGGGTGGTCCGAGCTGCGGATGCGCTCCACCCGGTGCAGCGTGATGGGGACCGACGCGACCACCGCGCCGAGCCCGAGGGCCACGGCCACCGGCCAGTGCTCGCCGTGGAACGGCAGCGTGAAGTAGATGGCGAGCGCGAGGCCGACGATCGCCACGGAGCGGACCACGCCCACCAGGGGTCCCGAGCTCGGACGGCCGTCGGTCTCCTCCACGAGATGGTGAGCCTACGAGCGTCCCGCCGGGCCCGGGGCGATGCGCCCTCAGGAGCCGGCGCCGGGCGCGCCGTCGTCGCGCTCGTCGCAGCGGGCGTCGACCGAGACGGGCTGGGGCTCGGCCGAGGGGAGCGGACGGTCGGCCTCGTCGAGCCCCACCGCGTCGGCCGTCAGCTGGATGCGGCTCCCGCGGAGCCGGGCGGAGCGGACCTCGCCGGGCGCCGCCCCACCTTCGCCTCGCCGCGCCCACGCCTCGGCGCCGAAGGCCCCGATGCGGGTGTCGGTCCGCTCGGGGCGCAGGTCGACCGTGAGCCCGGTGGAGGCCGGCACCCCGGTGGCGTCGTCGTCCTCGAGGCCCACCACCGCCTGGAGCAGCGCACCGTCGTCGGCTCGGGCCACCAGGAAGGCGGTGTGCTCGTCGAGCCCGCACGACACCACCTGGTAGGTGCGGCGGTCGCCGCCCACCCGCACCTCGGCGGTGCGGTCGGGGAACTCCTCGCGGGCGCAGCCGGCGGTTCCCACCACCAGGGCCACGACACCGGCGACCAGCGCCGCGGTCGGGGCCACGCGGTGCCGGGGAGCCGTCGATCGCCGGACCATCTCCCCAGGGTACGGGCACAACTAGGGTTCCCCGGATGCTGACGCTCGTGACGGGAGGAGCCGGGTTCATCGGATCGAACCTGGCCGATGCGCTGATCGCCGAGGGCCACGAGGTCCGCATCCTCGACGACCTGTCCACGGGCTTCGCCGAGAACCTGCCCGCCGCCTCCACCTTCTTCGAGGGCGACCTGTGCGACGCGGAGCTGGTGGCCGAGGCGGTGGAGGGCGTCGAGGTCGTCTTCCACCAGGGAGCCCGCGGCTCGGTGCCGAAGTCGATCGAGACGCCGCTGCTCACCGATCGCTCGAACGTGCTGGGCACGCTCACGGTCCTCGACGCCGCCCATCGCGCCGGGGTCCGCCGCGTGGTCGCCGCGTCGAGCAGCAGCGTGTACGGCGGGGTGGCGCCTCGCCCCACGGTGGAGACGTCGCCGCTCTCGCCGAAGTCGCCCTACGCCGCCTCGAAGGTGGCCGCCGAGCTCTACCTCCGGGTGTACTGGGAGCTCCACGGGCTCGAGACCGTCGCCCTGCGCTACTTCAACGTCTACGGGCCCCGCCAGGACCCCAACGGCCCGTACGCCGCGGTGATCCCCCGGTTCATCGCCGCCCTGCGCGCCGGCGAGGCACCGCAGGTCAACGGCGACGGTGGCCAGAGCCGCGACTTCGCCTTCGTGGCCGACGTGGTGGCCGCCAACCTCGCGGCCGCCACCGCCCCGGCATCGGCCTGCGCCGGCAAGGCCTACAACGTGGCCGGCGGGTCGGAGCGCTCGCTCCTGGAGATGCTCGAGATCCTCGGGTCGATCCTCGGGACCGACATCGCCCCCGAGCACCTCGACCCCCGCCCGGGCGACGTCCGCCACAGCTTCGCCGACACGTCGGCCGCCGCCGCCGACCTCGGCTGGGCGCCGGTCACGGACTTCGCCGACGGGCTGCGGGCGACGGCCGACTGGTTCCGCTGAGCCTCGGCGGGATTGGAGCGATCGGCACCGGCGGGACGTAGCCTGCCGTGATGACCGGAGCAGCACCTGCGGTGGGAGGGCGTCCGCTCCCGGCCACGATGCGCACCGTGGCCTCACGGGTCGAGGCGCGGGTGCTGGCGCTGCTCGACGCCGAGACCGAACGGTGGGGTCGCCTCGATCCGAGCCTCGTCGAGCCGCTCGACGCCGTGCGCGCGCTCGTCCTCGCCGGTGGCAAGCGCCTCCGACCGGTGTTCTGCCACTGGGGGTTCGTCGCCGGCGGCGGCGACGTCGACGACGTTCGCTGGGTCGACGCCGGCGCCGCCTTCGAGATGCTCCAGGCGTTCGCCCTCATCCACGACGACGTCATGGACGGTTCGGCCACCCGCCGGGGCGCGCCGGCGGTGCACCGGCGCTTCGACCGCCGCCACCACGCTGCCGGCTGGTCGGGCGAGTCGCGGCGCTTCGGGGAAGGGGTGGCGATCCTGGCGGGCGACCTCGCCCTCGTCTACAGCGACCTGCTGCTCCCCGGGGCACCCCCGGAGCTGTGGACGCTGTGGCACGAGCTGCGGATCGAGCTCAACATCGGCCAGTACCTCGACCTCGCCGGCACCGCCACCGGGGGCATCGGCCGCCAGGGCGCCCGGCGCATCGCCCGCATGAAGTCGGGCCGCTACACGATCGAGCGACCGCTCCAGGTCGGGGCGCTCCTGGCGGGCGCGGCCACCCTGGCCGATCGGTTGGGCGCCTACGGCGATCCGCTCGGCGAGGCCTTCCAGCTGCGCGACGACGTGCTGGGGGTCTACGGCGACGCCGAACGCACCGGCAAGCCGGTGGGCGACGACCTCCGCGAGGGCAAGCCGACGCTGCTGCTGGCCGTCGCGGCCGAGCGCGCCGACGCCGAGGGCCGGGCGCTGCTCGCCCGGGTGGGTGGCGAGCTGGATGACGCGCTGGTCGGCGAGCTGCAGGAGCTGCTGCGCACCACCGGCGCGCTCGACGAGGTCGAGGCCGAGATCACCGCGCTGCACGCCAGGGCGGTCGGTGCGCTCGACCAGCTCGACCTCACCGCCGAGGCCACCGCGGCGCTGCGCGAGCTGGCCGACTTCGTGGTGGCGCGCGACGCGTGAGCGCGACGGCTCACCCCACCGAGCCGTAGCGGCGGAGCGCCTCGGCGAGCGTCTCGATGGCCACGCCCGGCTCGGCGGCGACGGCGGCGAGCCACGGGGGCCGGACCACGGCGGCGACGGCCACGGGCACCTCGAGCCCCGAGAGCTCGATCGCCTGGCGCACGTACGTGGTGGCGTAGTCGTCGGGACGGATGTCGCGCGCCAGCTCCACCAGCGCGTACGGGTCGGGTGCGTCGGCGTCGTCGTGGAGCGCGAGGGGGGCGAGCACCGCCGGTGAGTGCGGGGCGGGGCCGCCGCCCGCCAGGCCGGGACCGTCGCAGAGCACGGCGCCCCGCACGAGCTGGGGCCGAGCGCCGGCGATGAGGGTGGCGACGTAGGCGCCGAGGCCCCGGCCCACGAGGGTGGCCGGTCCGAGGTGGGCGAGCGCGGTGTCCACGTCGGCCATCAGCACCTCGGCCGTGTAGCCCCCGCCGGGGGCCCGGCTCGACGCGCCGTGGCCCGACAGGTCGAGCCCGAGGATCGGTCCCGGCCAGGCGGCCACCTCGTCGGGCACGGTGTCGGGTGTGCGCTCACCCAGGCCGTGGAGCAGCAGCAGCGGCCGGCCCTCGCCCGCTCGCAGCTCGTGGAGGGCGAGCTCGGTCCGCACGTGGGTGAGCCGGGTCGTGGTCACGCGATCAGCTCCAGCACCAGGTCGGCCACCACCTGGGGTTGCTCGATGTGCACGAAGTGGCCCACGCCCTCGAGGGGCACGAAGCGCGCCCCGGGCGGCAGGTGGGGGAGGACGTCTTCGGGGAGGGTGCCCCAGCCCATGACCTCCAGGTCGAGGCCGAGGACGCACAGGACCGGCATCCCGAGCGACGGCAGGCGCGACATCGACCACTCCGGCCGCCACGGGCCGAAGCCGCCCATGCGCATCGACGCGTCGATCTTCCACCGCCATCCGTCGGCCCGCTCGTAGGCCCCGATGGGCACCAGGTAGCGCAGCCAGGCCGGGTCCATCCGCGGGTTCATCCGGCCCCGGCGCTCGGCGAGCTCGTCGACCGTGCCCGGTCGGCGCACCTTGGTCCCGGCCCGGCGACGGTGGTCGAGCCAGGCGCCCAGCTCGCCGTTGAGCATGCGGGTGCGGTGGTGGTCGGGCACGTCGGGCCACGAGCGGCGCGACGGCAGGCCGTCCAGGTTGACCAGGTGGCTCACGCGGTGGGGCAGGGCGTCGGCGAGCTGGAGCATCTGGGCGCCGCCCTTGGAGTGGCCGACGACCGGCAGCGCTCGCGGCCCGATCGAGTCGAGCACCGCTGCGGCGTCGCGCAGGTCGGCGTCCCAGGAGTAGAGGTGGGCGTGGGCGGAGTCGCCGCAGCCCCGCTGGTCCCACGACACCACCCGGAACCCCGCATCGGCCACCCGCGGGGCGAGCGTGTCGAAGGTCCCGGCGAAGTCGAAGCCGCCGTGGGCGAGCAGCACGGGCGGATCGTCGGGGTCGCCCCACTCCCACACGGCGATGTCGAGCCCGCCCGACGACACGGTCCGGCGGCGATCGGGGCGACGGGCGCCGGGATGGGTCCCGAGCCCGGCGGCCTCGGCCTCGGCCCTCGTCGGGGCGGGCGGGATCGGCTCGTGCACGCCGAGAGGGTACGCCCGATCTTGACGCACCGGTCAAGATCGGTGGGTCCTGGGCCCGGCCTGGGTCGGGGAGGTCGCCACCCCTACGATGGATCCGCTGTGACCGCCTCGCCCTCCTCCGCGCCCGTCGAGGCGGCCACCGCCGACACGAGCAGCGCCGGCGACGCCGTGGCGGTCTCCGGCGCCTACGTCCGGGGCGGCCGGACGGCTCGCCTGCGCAGCCGGGTGCGCGGCCACGGCGAGCTGCTCACCGGATCGGGCGTGCTCGTCATCGGCGCCGCCGTGCAGGGCTTCGGTGGCCTGGCGTTCTCGATCATCGTCAGCAAGCTCGACGTCAAGGCCGACTTCGGCGACGCGTCGGCCCTGTTCACCTCGGTGCTGTTCGTCACCTACCTCGCCGGGCTCGGCCTGCCCGTGGCCCTCGCCCGCTACGCCGCCGACCGCGACGTGGACAGCCACGTCGTGTTCGCCTGGGGGGTCCTCGCCACCGTCCCCGCCGCCATCGTCGCCTCGGCGGGCTACCTGTGGCTGGTCGATCCGGGCGCGGCCGACGTGCTGTGGGACTGGCACCCCGTGGGGGGCTTCGCCCTGTTCGCGCTGATCGTGATGGGCTCGGCCTTCTCGCTGATCGTCGACGTGCGCGCCATGACGATGCGGCGTTGGAACCTGGTCCTGCTGCGCATCTGCCTGGTGGCGGTGGCGAAGATCGCCCTGCTCCCGCTGTTCCGCCACAGCGACCACCGATCGCTGCTGATCTTCCTCTACCTGGCCGGACCGGTGGCAGTGTCGGGCTTCCTCGGCATCGGCCTCATCAACCGCATCACCGGCGGGCGCCACCAGCTGCGGCCCCGGCCGGCCACCGCCCGAGCGGCCACCCGCTACTCGGCCATCAACTACCTCTCCACGCTCGCCTACCAGGCGCCGTACTTCGCGTTGCCGGTGATCGTCCTCAAGCACGTCGACAGCACCACCAACGGCAGCTTCTACGTGGCGTGGGGGATCGTCGCCATCGCGTTCTACGTGCCCTCGGCCATCGGCCAGGCCCTGCTCGCCGAGGGCGGCAAGGGCGGCGCCCACGTCCGCTCGCAGATGCGCCTGGCGCTGGCCCTGGCCGTGGGCCTGATGGCGCTCGGGGCGCTCGCCACCTTCCTCGGGAAGGGCCTCGTGGTGGCGGTGTTCGACGAGAGCTACCGCGACGCCGCCCACATCCTCCCCGCGATGATGCTGGCCGGCATCCCCTGGGCGGTCACCTCGCTCCTGCTCACGGAGGTGCGCGTGCTGCACCGCCACGTGGCCACGGTGGTGATCACCGTGACGTTGATGCTGGCGATCATCGTGCCGGCGCTGATCCTCGTCCCGGGGAACCAGGCGGGCCACGGCCTCGACGGCGCATCCGCCGCCTGGGTGGTGGGCAACCTCATCGCCGCCGCCGTTGCCGTGGTGGTCACCGGCATCAGCCGCCGGCACAGCTCGGGCCACGAGGCCGAAGACGAGCTCGACCCGCTGGCGCCCACGGAGTAGCGCCGGCGCCGCTCAGCCGCAGCGATCGCCCTCCGGGCGGTACTCGGGGCCGGCGGCGTCGTCGGTGGTGACGACCTTCCAGTTCGGCGTCTCCGACCGGGCGAGCACGCCCGACTGGTCGAGCGCCCGGTCGTCGGGCGGGTAGAACCCGGCTTGGGCCTTGAACTGCTCGGTGGCCGCCTTGAGCTCGCGCAGCTCGCTGCGACAGTCGCGCTCGGTCGACGTCTCGTCGATGCCGCCGACGCCCCAGGCGACGATGGCGATGAGGATGCCCAGCACCACCAGCACCAGCGCGAGCTCGGAGAAGGTGAACCCCCGCTCGTCGCCCCGCACCGTGGTCATGGCGTTCGACGGTACCGCACGAGGCGCGCTCACCCTCCGCCGCCGCCGGCCAGCTCGGGATCGGGATCGGCCGGCGCGTCGGGCGGGCACGCGTCGATCTCGCACAGCCGTGCCCGCCATCGAGCGACCTCGGCCGGGTCGTCGCGAAGCCCCGCCAGGTCGTACATCGCCCGCATCGCCTCGAACGACCAGGGGCTGAGCCGGAGCGCCTCGCGCAGGTCGGCCTCGACCGCTGCGAGCTGCTCCTCGCGGCTGCCCGGCGCGAACGTGTTGTCGACGTAGGCCCGCCGGATCCACCAGATCGAGCGCGTCGGATCCTCGCGGGTGGCTCGATGCGCCGAGCGCAGCACCTCGGGACCGACCTCCGGCCCCACCTGGCCCGTGGCGAGCGCGGTCGCCCAGGCGTCGGTGACGAGGCCGGTGATCGTGGCGTCGCCCGGCAGCAGCCGCTGCGCCGTCTGGGCCGCGTCCACATCGGCGTCGACGGTCGCCCGGTCGACGTAGGCGTCGGCCACGACCAGCGTGGCGCCCGCGAGCGCGCCGAGCACCCCCACGACGGCCCCGATCGAGCGCCCGACCGGCACCCGCCCCACCCGCAGCGGCGTGGCCGGGTGGCGCGCCGGCGCGCCCCTCGGTCGCCACGCCGCGCCGAGGGCGAGCAGCGCCACCGGCGCGGTGCACGCCGAGGCCGGGTTGAGCAGCCAGGTGAGCGCGACGCCCGCGGCGAACCAGGCGAGCGGGCCGCGGGCCCGCCGGAACGACACCACCACGAAGCCGACGAGCAAGCCCAGGCCCACGACGCCCGTGGTGACGAGGTGCTCGACGAACAGGTCGTGCGCGTCGTAGAAGAGCTTGTCGGGCCCCTCGGCCCGCACGAACGCCGCGGTGGTCCGAGGCGCCGTCGCCTCGCGGAACCGGCCCGGCCCCCACCCGGTCACCGGCCGCTCGCCCAGCGCGTCGAGGCCGAAGCCCCAGGCCAGCACCCGGCTCTCGTAGCCCGACGAGGTCGAGACCTCCCCGATGCGCGAGGCGCTCGAGGTCGCGGACTCGAGGGGCAGCGAGAGCGCGAAGCCCACGCTCAGGGCCACGACGACGAGGAGCGGTCCGACGGTCCGATCGAGGGTCGGGCCCCGCTCGGCGCGCCCGGCCACCGCGGCGGCGACCACGGCGAGCACCGCACCGCCCGCCAGCGCGGCCCGGCTCCCCGTCAGGTTGGTGGCGGTGGCGAAGGGCACGATCAGGGCCAGGGCGACCCACCGGCGCCGGCCCGAGCCGCCCGCACGGCGACCGGCGAGGGCGAGGCCACCCGAGAGCAAGCCTGCGAGGAACAGGGAGTTGGAGACGAGGCCCAGCACGCGCCCGCCCGCCGTGGCGAGGTCGCCGGTGGGCTCGACCGCCGCCTCGACGATCGCGAACAGGGCGTTGGCCAGCACCCCGACCAGGAGCACGCGGGGGAGGAGGCGGACCCCGTCGGGTGCCAGCCGGCGCCCGAGCCCCCACGCGGCGCCGTAGCCCGCCAGCCAGATCCAGCCCACGTCGGTGCCGTAGGACCCCACGAGCGAGAGCTTCGGGTGCGGGGCGACGAGCGCGGCCACCAGCGCCCAGGCGAGCAGGCCGGCGAGCCAGCGGGCACCGAGGTCGCCTCGCCGGGCCAGCCCCCCGACCACCACCAGCCCCGGCCCGACGAGCGCGAGGGTGATCGCCATCCGCGGCGTGAGCAGCCCCAGGTTGAGGCTGGGCGACCAGACGACCAGCAGCGCGAGCGCGCCGCCGAGGATCGCCAGGTCGATCCGGCCGAGCCGCCTCGTGGCCGCCCGGTCAGGCGCTGGGAGCGCCACCGAGCAGGCGGGTGAGGTCTTCGGGGTGCTGCGCCCGACGGAGGGCGTGCTCACGATCGGCCACGCCCCGGCGCACGAGGTCGGCCAGCGAGTCGTCCATGCTCTGCATCCCGGCCTTGCGGCCCGACATCATCGCGTTGTGGATCTGGTGCACCTTGCCGTCGCGGATGAGGGCCCGGATCGGGTTGTTGGCCATCATCACCTCGACGGCCACGGCCCGAGCCCGACCGTCCGCGGTGGGCACCAGCTGCTGGGTCACCACGCCCTGGAGGGAGTTGGCGAGCTGGATGCGCACCTGCGACTGCTGCTCGCCGGGGAACACGTCGATGATGCGATCGACGGTCTGGGCCGCGTCCTGGGTGTGGAGGGTCGCGAACACGAGGTGGCCGGTCTCGGCCGCGGTGATGGCGGTGGAGATCGTCTCGAGGTCGCGCATCTCACCCACGAGGATCACGTCGGGGTCCTGGCGCATCGCCGAGGTGAGCGCCTTGCCGAAGCCGCCGGTGTCGGTGCCCACCTCGCGCTGGTTCACGAGCGCCACCTTCGAGTGGTGCACGAACTCGATGGGATCCTCGATCGTGATGATGTGGCACTGGCGCTTGCGGTTCACGATGTCGACGAGCGAGGCGAGCGTGGTGGACTTGCCCGAGCCGGTGGGGCCGGTGACGAGCACGAGGCCGCGGGGGAAGTCCGCGAAGGACTGCACCACCGGCGGGAGCCCGAGCTGCTCGAAGGGCACCACCTCGTAGGGGATCACGCGGAACGCCACGCCCACGGCGTTGCGCTGCACGAAGACGTTCACGCGGAAGCGCACCTTGGTGCCCATGGCGTGCGAGGTGTCGAGCTCCTGGGTCTCCTCGAAGCGCTCCTGCTGGCGCACCGAGAGGATCGAGAAGGCGAGCTCTCGGACCTTGGCCGCGCTCAACTCGGGCTCGCCGGGCATCCGCACCAGCTCGCCCACCATGCGCACGAAGGGCGGCTGGTTGGCCGCCAGGTGCAGGTCGGAGGCGCCGAGCTCGAGGGTCCGGTCGAAGAGCCGGTACAGCTCGGCCGACGGCTCGGCGTGGCCGACCGCGGCGGCGGGCGCACCGCTCGGCGCGTGCCCGTAGCCGGCGTCGAGGGCCTCGGCGATCGCGGCCGGGTCGGCGATGCCGACCTCCACCTCGAGGCCGCCCTGGCGCACGGCGTCGGTGACCGTGCGGACGGTGGCCGGCTCGAGCGGCACCGTGAACGCCACGAGGAGGGTGCCGTCGACGACCGAGACGGGGACGGCGCGCGCCGAGCGGGCCACGTCCTCGGCCAGCGCGGCGATGGCCTCGGGCTCCACCACGGCGGTGGCGAAGTCGACGAAGTGGGCGCCGAGCGCGGCGGCCCACGCGGCCGCCGTGTCGGCGCGCGGGATGTCGGCCAGGTCGCCGACGACGTCGGGGAAGGCTCGCCCCGACCGGGCGGCATCGTCGAGCGCCGCCTCCATGACCTCGCGCGTGATGACGTGGCGGTCCACCAGCGCCTCACCGAACCGACGGGCCTGACTCGTGAGCATCTCTCTCCCCCGTGCGCTCCGTGCCCGCGCTCAGCGCCCGGACACGAGGCCCCGACCCTAGCGGACCGCTGCATCGGCCAGCACCAGGCGCGAGACTCCGGGGATGCACATCGACCAGGTCAACGTCCAACCCATCGAAGGGCTGGTGCGCGAGCTCTGGGAGCGGGGGGGCACCGACATCCACATCGTCGCGGGAGCACCGCCGATGTTCCGGATCGACGGTGAGCTGCACCCCGCGCCCGGCCATGCGGCGCTCCAGGCCGACGAGATCGAGCAGCTCGTCGGCACCATGCTCACGAGCGAGCTCGACCAGCAGTTCCAGGCCAAGCAGGCGGTGGACTTCTCGTTCTCGTGGCAGGACGTGACGCGCTTTCGCGGCAATGTGTTCCGCCAGCGAGGCGCCGTCAGCGTGGCCTTGCGCGCCATCCCCTTCCAGATCCCCACGATGGAAGACCTCCTGCTGCCCCCCGCGGTCGCATCGTTCTGCCACCACCGCCAGGGGCTGGTGCTGATGACCGGCCCCACCGGCTCGGGCAAGTCCACCACCCAGGCGGCCATGATCGGCCACATCAACCGCACCCAGCGGCGCCACATCCTCACGCTCGAGGATCCGATCGAGTACGTGCACCACCACGAGCAGTCGATCATCTCGCAGCGCGAGATCGGCGCCGATGTCCCGTCGTTCGCCGACGGGCTCCGCTCGGCGCTGCGCGAGGACCCCGACGTGGTGCTCGTGGGCGAGATGCGCGACCCCGAGAGCATCGCCACCACCCTGTCGGTCGCCGAGACCGGCCACCTCGTGATCGCCACCCTGCACACCAACGACACGTCGTCGGCGGTCGACCGCATCGTCGACGTGTTCCCCGCCGAGCGCCAGGACCAGATCCGCGTGCAGCTCGCCGCGTCGCTGACCGGCATCGTGGCCCAGCGCCTGCTGCCGCGCACCGACGGCGGCCTGATCGCCGCGTTCGAGGTCCTGATGGCCAACAGCGCCGTCCGCAGCCTCATCCGCGACGGCAAGAGCCACCAGCTCCGCAACGTCATCGGCCAGAGCGTCCGCGAGGGCATGCAGACCCTCGAGCAGTCGCTCTCCGCGCTGGTGGCCCACGGGATCATCACCTACGAGGAGGCCTGCGCTCGCGCCGTGGTGCCCAAGGAGGTGCGCAACCCTGCGGCGCCGCCGGCCCCGGTGGCGCCCGCCGCCGTCTGAGGCGTCGCCCCTCGCCCCGAACGCGGAGGTGCCCGCCCCTTGCGGGGCGGGCACCTCGTCCGATCAGGCCGTGAGGCCGGAGATCAG
>JAGQSL010000159.1 GCA_020439525.1 Acidimicrobiales bacterium
ACGCCGCCCTCAGCGTGATGGCGCTGGCCACCGTCGACGACCTGGCCCGGGTGTTCCGCCAGGTCCACCGCGTGCTCAAGCCCGAGGCGCCGCTCGCCATCTCGATGCCCCACCCGGCCTTCGCCCTCCTCGACCCGACCGCGTCCGATCCGCTGCGGGTGGTCCGGGCCTACGACGACGCTGCGCCGCGCTCGTGGGAGCTGGATGGGCGCGACGTGGTCGACCACCCGCGCACGTTCGCCGACCTGTTCACGACCCTGCAGCGGGCCAACTTCCGCGTCGACCAGGTGATCGAGCCGACGGCGCCGGCCACGGGCGCCGGGCGCGGCGCGGGCTACACCGACCTCATGCGGTCGGTGCCCGCCACGCTGCTCCTGCGGGCGCGCAAGCAGGGCAACTGATCGGCGGCCCGGACCGGGGTCAGTCGACGGTCGAGCGCCGGTAGACGCCCACCGCGATCGGGGCCACGACGGCGACGATCGCCACGATCCAGATCCAGGTGTAGAGCACCGGGTGCTGGATGGGGAACGGGTCCGACCCGACCGCCGGCGTGTTCGGGTTGCCGAAGAGCTCGCGCAGGGCGTCGCTGAGCGACGTGGTCGGGTTCCACTGGGCGATCGTGCGCAGCGGCTCGGGCATGGTCACCACCGGCACGAACGTCGACGCGATGAACGTGATCGGGAACAGCACGGCGAAGGCGATGCCGGTCACGCCCTCGGGCGTGCCGACGACGCTGCCGAGCAGCACCCCGATCCAGATCATGGCGAACGAGAAGGCGATCATCAGCACGTAGCCGTGGAGCGCGTCGAGCGCCCCGCTGTTGATGCGCCACCCCACCAGGAGCCCGGTGAGCGACATCAGGACGATCGGGAGGAACGCCTTCAGCAGGTTGGCCACCGCGTGGCCGCCGAGCACGGCGCCGTTGGCGATGGGCAGCGAGCGGAACCGGTCGACGGCCTGGTTCTTCTTGTCGTTGGCGATGCTCATGGCCACGCCGAACGCGCTGAAGACGATGGTCTGGGCGAAGATCCCGCCCATGAGGAACTCCTTGTAGGACCCGCCGCCGGGCACCTCGATCGCCCCGCCGAACACGAAGGCGAACAGCAGCACGAACATGATCGGCTGGATGGTTGCGTCGCTCAGCTGCTCGGGCTGGCGCTTCATGTGCACGAGGCCGCGACGGGCGATCACCCACACGTCGTGCAGCACGCCACGAGAGGCGTGGGGCTCCGAGCCGCCGGGCGTGACGACGTCCTCGATGCGGGTGTCGGTGGGGGGCGGGGTGATCACGGTCATCGGGCGGCCTCCTCGGCGCGGGCGTCGTCGTCCTCGGCGATGGGGAGCCCGGTGAGGGTGAGGAACACCTCGTCGAGCGTGGGCTGGCGCAGCCCGAGGTCCTCAACCTCGATCCCGGCGTCGGCGAGCGCCCGGGCCACGTCAGCCAGGCCGGCCACGCCGTCGGCGGTGGGGGCCACGGCGGCGTGCGCGGCCGCATCGACGACGGCCTCGCCCCCGGTCACCTTCGACAGCACCTCGGCGGCCTCGGCGAGGCGGGCCTCGTCGGACACGATCAGCCCGATGTTGTCGCCGCCGACCTGGCGCTTGAGGCTCCGGGCGTCGCCCTGGGCGATGATCCGCCCGTGGTCGATCACCACGATGTCGTCGGCGAGGCGATCGGCCTCGTCGAGGTACTGGGTGGTGAGCAGGAGCGTGGTGCCCCGCGCCACGAGGACGTCGAGCACGCTCCACAGCTCGTTGCGAGCGCGAGGATCGAGGCCCGTGGTGGGCTCGTCGAGGAACAGCACCTGCGGATCGGCCACGAGCGTGGCGGCGAGGTCGAGGCGGCGCCGCATGCCCCCCGAGTAGCCGCTCGTGACCCGGTTGGCGGCGTCGGCCAGCGAGAACTCCTCGAGCAGCTCGCTCGCCCGGGCCTTGGCCGCCCGGCGCGAGAGCTGGTGGAGCTCGCTGATCATCACCAGGTTCTCGAAGCCGGTGAGCAGCGGGTCGACGGTGGCATCCTGGGCGGCGAGGCCGATGCGGCGTCGCACCTCGGTGGGGTGGGTGGCCACGTCGAAGCCGGCGACGTGGGCCGTGCCCTCGGTGGCCCTCGACAGGGTGGTGAGGATGCGCACGGCGGTCGTCTTGCCGGCGCCGTTCGGGCCGAGCACGGCGGTGACGGTGCCGGCGGGCACGGCGAGGTCGATGCCGCCCAGCGCGGTCTTCTCGCCGTAGCGCTTCACCAGGCCGGTGGCTTCGATGGGATGGGGGGACACGTGGGCTCCGGGGTCGGGGATGCGAGGCAGACGACGGTCGACCCGCTCGCTCATCGGTGGCGTGCGGGGCGCCACGGATCCCGCCGCTGCCCCAGCCCGACCATGGTGCCAGGCCGCGACGCGCGACCGGCGCGAGATTTCCGGTCCCGGCGCGCCCCGATCAGACGGCGCGGGCGAACCGCTCGACCGCGCCCTTCTGGCCGGCGACCAGCAGCACGGCGCCGGGGGCCAGCACGGTGTCGGGGGTGGCGTAGGTGAACGAGCCGCCGACCGGCTTGATCGACACGACCGTCACGTCGTAGCGGGCGCGCAGCTGCGCCTCCTGCAGGGTCTGGCCGGTCACGTCGGCCGGCGGTCGCGTCTCGACCAGGGCGAAGTCGTCGTCGATCTCGATGTAGTCGATCACCTGGCCCGTGAACTGGTGGGCGAGGCGCACCCCCATGTCGCGCTCGGGGAACACGACCTTGGTGGCCCCCACCCGGGCGAGGATGCTGGCGTGCGGGGCGCTGAGCGCCTTCGCCCACACGTTCGGCACGCCGAGGTCGGCGAGGGCGGCGGTGGCCAGGATGCTCGCCTCGAGGTTGTCGCCGATGGCCACGACCGCGTGCGAGAACCGATCGACGCCGAGCGCGCGCAGCACGTCCCCGTCGGCGGCGTCGCCGGCCACCACGTGGGTCACGCGCGACGCGAAGGACTGGACGATGGCCTCGGACGAGTCGATCGCCAGCACGTCGTGGCCGAGCGCCTCGAGCTCGAGCGACACCGCGGCGCCGAAGCGGCCGAGGCCAACGACGACGACGCCGGAGCGGACGGGATCAGCCAATGAGGGGAGCCTCCTCGGGAAGGCGCGTGCGCGCCGTGCGCTGGCGCAAGACGAGGGCCATGCCGAGGGTGACCGGCCCGACGCGCCCCACCAGCATGGTCGCCACCAGGCCCAGGTGCCCCACCGCGGGCAGCGACGGCGTGATGCCGGTCGACAGGCCCACCGTGCCGAACGCCGACACCGCCTCGA
>JAGQSL010000160.1:0-10598 GCA_020439525.1 Acidimicrobiales bacterium
CGGTCCAGTTCGACAGCGGGAACACGCGCACGCTCTCCCCCGGCTGCTTTCGGGCGTTGTAGAGGCGCCACAGCTCGGGACGCTGGGCCTTGGGGTCCCAGCGGTGCTGCGCTGAGCGGATCGAGAACACCCGCTCCTTGGCCCGCGACTTCTCCTCGTCGCGCCGCGCCCCGCCGAAGGCCAGGTCGAAGCCGTGCCCGTCGAGCGCCTGCTTGAGGCCCTCGGTCTTCCAGACGTCGGTGTGCATCGCCGAGCCGTGGTCGAACGGGTTGATGCCCCGCGCCACCGCGTCGGGGTTGCGGTGCACGAGCAGCTCCATCCCCAGCTCAGCGGCCATGCGGTCGCGGAACTCGTACATGGCCTGGAACTTCCACGTGGTGTCCACGTGCAGCAGCGGGAACGGCGGGATGGAGGGGTAGAACGCCTTCACCGCCAGGCGGAGCATGACGGCGCTGTCCTTGCCCACCGAGTACAGCATCACCGGCTTCTCGGCCTCGCTGACGGCTTCACGGAAGATCTGGATGCTCTCGGCCTCGAGGCGCTGCAGGTGGGTGAGCGTGGTCATGGGGCTCCGGTCGGGCGGCGATCGGCGTCGCTGAGGTCTACCAGCATGGTCGGTCGGAGGGAACCGGACGTCCAGGAGGGTCATCGGCCGCGACCGCCGGCCCTGGAGCGTTCGGGGCGCCTTCAGCCGAGCAGCGCCACCCCGTCGACCTCGACGGCCTCGCCCACGAGGCCGTCGCGCTCGATCGCATCGGCCAGCGCGTCGAGCCCGGTGCCGGTGGCCACCACCCGCCGGCCGTCGGGCGCGTCGGCGATGACCAGCACCGTCCGGCTCCCGTCGCGCTCGGGACGGACGGTGGCCGCGGCCACGGTGGCCGGGCCGCGGTGGTCTGCGGTGGTCGGCACCGCGGGGGTGGCCCGGGCGGCGGCGGCGCCGAGGTCGGCCACGAAGGGCTCGGGCGCGTCGGGGTCGGTGCCGTAGACGGCGAGGCCGGGCTTGTGCACGAACCCGCTGACCGTCGTCACCAGCCCGGTCGTGCCGGGCTCGGCGCGCAGGCGCTCGACCATGGCCGCGGTCGACTGCAGCACCACGTTGTTCCACGGCCCGCCGGCGAAGGCCATCCCGCCCGTGATGGTGGGCGGGCGGGCCGGGTCGTCGGGGAGGCCGAGCGCCGCCTGCACCATCGACACGGCGACCGGGAAGCAGCTGTACACCTCGGCGTGGTCGACCTCGTGGAGCGGGCGGCCGAGGTGGGCGCAGGCGGCCTCGCCCAGCACGGCCATCGCCGGCCAGGCCCCGAGCAGGCGACGGGCGGCGACCGGCACGGCGGTGCCCGAGTGCAGGGCCACCGCCGGCACCACGAGGCGATCGGTGGCGAGCCCCAGACGTCGGGCCAGCGCGAGCGAGGTCACGAGGATGGCTGAGGCCTGGTCGACGTGGAGCTGGCTGCAGAGCCACTTCGTGTACGGCAAGGCGATGAGGCGGTTCTCGTCGCTCGGCTCGCGGAGCCAGGCCGCGCTCCGAGACGTGGGGAAGGCGGCGTGGGGGTTGGTGGCGGCCACGTCGCTCATGGCCGACCAAGTGGCCGCGATCCGGTCCCGCCGCTCGCCCGGGGCCTGGCCGGCCGCCGCCCGGAAGGCATCGTCGAGCAGCGCGTACACGGTGGGCGGGTCGTACAGGCCGGCCGCGATCTCGGCGTCGGTGACGATCTCGGCCACGTTGGGCGACCGGGCGTCGTCGGGCTCGCCGTCGAAGGTCGGATCGTCCAGCTCGACGCCCGCCCGCTTCGCGGCGTGCGTCCGGGCGGCCGCCTCGCCGCCGACGACCAGCACGGCATCGGTCTCGCCTCGACCGATGCGCTCGCACGCGTCGTCGAGCAGGCCCTGCTGGGGGATGCCGGCCTGGTGGAGGGTGCGCCCGATGGGCCCGCAGCCGAGGCGCCGACCGATCTCGGCGCCCGGATCGGTGTGGCTCCAGCTGCCGCCCGGCATCGAGATCCGCCCGATCGCCGCCACGAGCTCGTCGGCCCGACCGCCGGCATCGGCGATCGCGGCGCGAGCAGCCGTCGTCATCAGGCCGATCGCGTCGTCCCCGCGGAGCGGGTCGTCCCGGTCGCCCTCCGCCCTCGCGGCACCGACCACGACCGGCGCACGGGGCGCGCGTGCCGAGCGCCGGTCCCAGGCGGCCGTCACGCCGTGGCCCGCGCCGCGATGGTCCGCCCGATCGCCTCGAGCTGCTCGCTCGCCCCGCCGAGGCGCAGCTCGAGCTGCTTCGCCCAGAGGAAGTACCGGTGGATGGGGTAGTCGAGGTCGATGGAGATGCCGCCGTGCAGGTGCAGGGCGGCATGGCCCACCCGTCGCCCGCCCCAGGCCGCCCAGTGCTTGGCGATGGCCACCTCCCGGGTGGCGGGCTCCCCGCCGGCGACCGCGCTTGCGGCCAGCATCCAGGTGAGCCGCATGGCCTCGACGTCGACGTACCCGTCAGCCGCCCGGTGGCCCACGGCCTGGAACGAGCCGATCGGCCGACCGAACTGCTGGCGCTCGGTGACGTAGGCGGCCGTGCGCTCGAGGCTCGCGGCGGCCACCCCTGCGGCCAGGGCGCACAGCGCCACGGTGGCGAGGTCGACGATCCGGTCGACCGCCCGCTCGCCTGCGAGCTCCTCGGCCGGGACGCCGTCGAGGTGCACGAGGGCCTGGAGCTCCCCGCTGAACGTGTCCTGGCGCTCGATCGTGGCGCCCTCGGCGTCGGCGGCCACGACGAAGGCGCGGCGCTCGCCGTCCGCGTCGCGGGCCGTGACCACGAGCGCATCGGCCAGGTGGGCGGCCACCACCGCGTGCTTGGTGCCGGTGAGCCGCCAGCCATCGCCCGCTGGCTCGGCGCGAAGCTGGGGCTCGCGGGCACCCGTGCCCAGCTCCTCGATCGCCAGCGCCAGCACCCGATCGCCGGCCGCGACCCCGGCGAGCCAACGATCGACCTGGTCGTCGGTGCCGACCTCGCCGATGGCCAGCGCGGCGACCGACGTGGACCAGAGCGGGACCGCGGCCACCGCCCGACCCGCCTCCTCGAGCAGCACGCAGACCTCCACCAGGCCCTCCCCTGCGCCGCCGGCCCGCTCGGGCACGGCGAGGCCGAGGAGGTCGGCCCTCGCCAGCGCCTCCCAGGCGCCGCGGTGGAAGCGGTCGTCGGTGCGCTCGACCTCGCGCAGCACCTCGGGCGCGCACGTGTCGGCGAGGAGCTGGGCCGCCGCTTCGCGAACGGCGAGCTGGGCATCGGTGAGCGAGAGGTCCACGGTGGCTCCTTCAGCGCGGCGACGGCGGGAGGCCGAGGCCGAAGAGGGCGATCAGGTCGCGCTGCAGCTCGTTGGTGCCGCCGCCGAACGTGAGCACGTGGAGGCTCCGCAGCAAGGTGCCAACCCGGTCGCGCAGCACGGCACCCGGCGAGCCGTCGCGCACCGGGCCGGCGGGGCCGAGCACCTCGAGGAGCCGTCCGAGGCCCTCCATGTAGAGCTCGGTGCCGTGCACCTTCACCGCCGATGCCGCGGCCGGGTCGAGCGAGGCGCCCTGCTCGGCGTTCCACGCCACCTGCCAGTTCAGGAGGCGCAGCACCTCGAGGCGGGCGTCGACCCAGGCGAGGTCGTGCTGCACCCGGGGCTCGTCGAGCAGGCACCCGCCACCGGGCGTCGGCTGGGCCGCCGCCCACGCCATCGTCTCGTCGAACGCCCGCTCGAGGATGCCCGACGAGCAGATGGTGACCCGCTCGTGGTTGAGCTGCTCCATGATGATCGGCCAGCCCTGGCCCGGCGCCCCCACCGTGTTGGCCACCGGGACCCGGACGCTCTCGTAGAACGTGTAGTTGGTGTTGAAGTTCCCGAAGTTGTCGATCGGCGTGACGCTGAACCCCGGTACGTCGGTGGGGACGATGATCAGCGAGATGCCCCGGTGGCGGGGGGCGTCGGGGTCGGTGCGCACGGCGAGCCAGATGTAGTCGGCATCGGTGGCGAGCGAGGTGAAGATCTTCTGGCCGTCGATGATCCACTCGTCGCCGTCGCGCACCGCCCGGCTCCGCAGCGCGGCCAGGTCGGTGCCGGCGTCGGGCTCGGTGTAGCCGATCGAGAAGTGGCAGTCGCCGCCCAGGATCTTCGGCAGGAAGGTGGCCTTCTGCTCGTCGGAGCCGTGGGCCATGAGCGCGGGGGCCACCGAGTTGAGCGTCAGCATCGGGACCGGAGCGCCGGCCCGCATCGACTCGTCGTAGAAGATGAACTGGTCGACGAACCCCCGGCCCTGCCCGCCGTACTCCTTCGGCCAGCCGATGCCGAGCCAGCCGTCGGCCGCCATCTGCCGGGCGATGCGCCGGGCGAGCGGCCCCACGCCCTCGCTGCGGCTGAGCTCCTGCTGCACGTCGGGCGTGAGCAGGTCCGCGTAGTAGGCGCGCAGCTCGTCGCGCAGCGCCCGCTGGTCGGCGTCGAGTCCCAGGTGCATACGGCCCCGCACCGTACCGAGGCCCAGGCCCCGGCGCCTCCGCCCGCCCGTCCCGCGTCGCCCCGGGTCGGTGTGCACATCTCCTCACCCCATGCGCAAACGTGCACACCCACCGACCCGAACCCGCCACCGCCCGTCCCGCCGACGGGGTCGGTGTGCACCTCTCCTCACCCCATGCGCAAACGTGCACACCCACGGCCCGGCCCGGCCCGGACGATCGCTTCGTTGTCAGAGGCGCGTGGGACCCTGGCGGCCATGACCGCTGACGCCCGGCTCGCACCCCTCGCCGCCCGGCAGCACGGCGCGTTCACGGTCGCCCAGGCGGGCGCCGCCGGGTTCAGCCGTGCCCAGATCGAGCACCGCGTGCGGATGGGGACGTGGACCCGGCTGGCGCGCGGCGTGCTCGGCATCGCCGGGCTGCCCCCGACCTGGCGGCGATCGGCGATCGTCCCGCTCCTCGCCCGGCCGGCCGCCGTCCTCGCCGAGCGCTCCGCCGGGCAGGTGCACGAGCTGGTCGATGCACCGCTCCTGCGCCCGTCGATCGCCGTTCCCGCCGGCTCCTCCACCCGGGTACCCGGCGCCGGCATCGTCCATCGCTGGACGATCGACCCCACCGAGGTCACCACCAAGGACGGCCTCCGCGTCACCAGCGTGGCGCGCACCGTCGCCGACCTGGCCGGGGTGCTGCCCCGGTCGCGGATCGCGCCGACCGTCGACACGGCCATCCACGGTCGAGGGGCCACGCCCGTCGGCATCGACCTGGCCATCGCCTCGTCCTCGCACCTGACCGCGGCCGAGCGCGACGCGGTCCTCGCGGCCACCGCCGCCTGGCAGGGGATCCGTCCGGGGAGCCCAGGCGAGGTGCGGTTGCTGCGGCAGCTGGCCGAGTGGGGCATCCCCGACCCGGTCAAGCAGGTGCCGATCGTCGACGGCGCGGGAGAGACGGTCGCTCGGGCCGATGTGGGATGGCCGGCGGCCCGGTTCGGGCTCGAGTACGACACCGACGACCACCACGGCCCCCGCCGCTGGGCATCCGACGAAGCCCGCCATCGAGCGATCGCCGCCACCGGCTGGGCGATCCTCCACGTCGCCGGTCGCGACCTGCTCCCGAGCGCCGACCTCCGCCGGCGCGTCGAGCGCCACCTCGGCCGGCGAACGGCCTGACCGCCCGTCCCGCTCGCGGGTCGGTGTGCACTTCTCCTCACCCCATGCGCAAACGTGCACACCCACGGGCCCCGACCCCCCGACCGCCGTCCCGCTCGCGGGTCGGTGTGCACTTCTCCTCACCCCATGCGCAAACGTGCACACCCACGGGCCCCGACCCCGGCCCGGGGGCCCGGGGGTCGGGGCGGTCGTAGGGTGGGAGGGCATGAGCCTCGCCACCGACTGGGTCGCCCTCTACCGGGACCTCCACCGCCACCCGGAGCTCGGGTTCGAGGAGCGGCGCACGGCGGGCCTGGTGGCCGAGCACCTGGGCGCCGCCGGGTTCGAGGTCGAGGAGGGCGTCGGGACCACCGGCGTGGTGGGCGTGCTGCGCAACGGCGAGGGCCCGACGGTGCTCGTCCGCGCCGACATGGACGCGCTGCCGGTCACCGAGAAGACCGGCCTCGACTACGCCAGCGAGGTCCCGGGCGTGGCCCACGCGTGCGGCCACGACGTGCACACCACGTGCTTGCTCGCCGCCTGCCACGAGCTGGCCGAGACGAAGGAGACGTGGCGGGGCACGTTGCTCGCCGTGTTCCAGCCGGCCGAGGAGTTGGGCATCGGGGCCAAGGCGATGCTCGACGACGGCCTCTACGAGCGCCACGGCACGCCGATCGTCGTGCTCGGCCAGCACGTCGCGCCCCTGCCGGCGGGCACCGTCGGCCTGCACGCCGGTGCCAGCTTCTCCGCGCTCGACCGGCTCGACATCACCCTCCACGGCGTCGGCGGCCACGGATCCCAGCCCCAGACCACGGTCGATCCGGTGGTGATGGCGGCATCGACGGTGATGAAGCTCCAGACGGTGGTGGCCCGGGAGACCTCGCCGTCGGACTTTGCGGTGGTCACGGTGGGCAAGCTCACGGCCGGGACCAAGGCCAACATCATCCCCGACGAGGCCAACCTCGAGGTGACGATCCGCAGCTACCGCGACGAGGTGCGCCAGCAGGTGCTGGCGTCGATCGACCGCATCGTGCGCGGCGAGGCGGCGGCAGCCGGTGCCCCGAAGCCGCCCGACGTGCTCCACGTCGAGGCGGTCGATGCCGTCCACAACGACCCTGCGGCCTGCGCGGCCACGCAGCCGGCCCTGGCGTCGACCGGGGTGCTGGTGGTCGATCCCGGCCCGGTGCCCGGCAGCGAGGACGTCGGCTGCTTCGCCACCGCCGCCGGCGCGCCCTGCGTCTACTGGCTCCTCGGCGGCGCCGACCCCGTCCACTTCGAGGGGCTCACCAGCCTCCAGGAGTTCGCCGACCGGGTGCGCACGCTCCCGAGCAACCACTCCCCCGAGTACGCGCCGGTGACCGACCCGACCATCCGCAACGGCATCGCCGCCCTCGTCGCCGCCACCCGCCACTGGCTGCCGACGAGCTGAGCCGCCTCACGCAAGGCGACCTCCGAGCCCCTCGGCGACCGCACCCCGTGGCGGAAGGTTAGGAGTAGGTAAGGGTTTCCTTGACCGGGGGCAAGGAACGCTCACCCCCTGAGCAGACCTGTCGTAGAACCGGTTGCACGCGCAACCGCGTGCGAGGGACAGGGGGCCGCCGGTGACCGCGATGACGTACAACGTCAACGGGAAGACGTACTCGATCGACTGCGATCCGGACATGCCCCTGCTGTGGGCGATCCGCGACGTCGTGGGCCTCACGGGGACCAAGTACGGGTGCGGGATCGAGATCTGCCGGGCGTGCACCGTGTGGATCGACGGCTCGCCCGAGAAGAGCTGCGAGAAGAAGGCCCGAGAGGGCGTCGGGGTCCGGATCACCACGGTCGAGGGCCTGGCGAACGACCCGGTGGGCCAGAAGCTCCAGCAGGCGTTCATCGACGTGCAGGCCCCGCAGTGCGGCTACTGCCAGTCCGGGATGCTGATGGTCGCCACCAAGCTCGTCCGCTCGAAGCCCAAGCCGACCGACGCCGACATCGACGCCGCCATCGGGAACATCTGCGCCTGCGGCACGTACCCCCGGGTGCGCCAGGCCATCAAGAAGGCCACCGGCCAGTAGGAGCAGGGCACCGATGACCGACACCGCCACCCATCCCGACGACCACGCCATCTCCCGCCGCGCCGTGCTGGGCGGCGGCCTCGGCGTGCTCGCCACCTTCGTCCTCCACCCCAACCGGGCCGGTGCCGCGCCGGGCCGGGCGACGAGCGCCAGCGGGGCCACGAGCGCCGCGGCCCTCGGCGCCGCAGCCACGGGCGGCACCGTCTCGGGGTGGGTCCGCGTCAACGCGGACAACACCGTCACCATCGCCTTCGGCGGCGCCGAGATGGGCCAGGGGATCATGACCGGCCTCGCCCAGGGCGTCGCCGAGGAGCTGATGGTCGACTGGTCGCAGGTGCGGACCGAGGCGGCGCCACCCGCGCAGAGCTACGTGACCGGCGGCAGCTTCGGCGTGCGCAGGAACCTCGGGGCGATGCGCCTCGCCGGCGCCCAGGCGCTCGACGTGCTGCGCCGCGCGGCCGCCGCCAAGTGGAAGGTCGACCCGGCCTCGCTCACCGTCAAGCGCGGGGTGTTCACCAACCCGGCCACCGGGGCCAAGCTCAAGTTCTCGCAGGTCGCGGCGGCGGCGTCGGCCCTCACGCCCGCGGCGTCGCCCCCGCTGACGCCCCAGAGCGCCTTCCGCATCCTCGGGAAGACGGCCAAGCGCGTCGACCTGCCTTCGAAGGTCGACGGCTCGGCCACGTTCGGCATCGACGTCCGCGTCCCCGACATGGTCTACGCGGCCATCAAGCACTGCCCCACGATCGGTGGCAGCCTCGCGGCCACCCCGGCGGTGCCGGCCGGTGCCATCGCCGTGGTCCCCCTGGCCAACGCGGTGGCCGTGGTGGCCGACACGACCTGGGCGGCCTTCAAGGCGGCCAACGCCCTCAGCGTCTCGTGGTCGATCCCCTCGGCGGCCTCGAAGGTGAGCTCGGCGTCGATGCTCGCCACCCAGCAGGCCCTCATGGCCAGCGGGACGGCCGGGTCGCCGGTGGCCGAGCAGGTCGGCGACGCCGTCGGCGCCTACGGCTCGTCGGCCCAGCAGCTGGAGGCCACCTACCAGGTGCCCTACCTCCCGCACGTGTGCATGGAGGTCCTCAACTGCACCGCCCACGTGACGGCCGACTCGGCCGAGGTGTGGGTGCCGACGCAGGCACCGGCGTGGGTGGTGGGCACCGTGCAGACCGTCACCGGCCTGCCGGCGTCGGCCATCACCGTGCACCCGACGCTCCTGGGCGGCGGGCTCGGCCGCAAGATCGAGCAGGACTACGTGCTCCAGGCGGTGACCGTGGCCAAGGCCGTCGGCCGCCCGGTGAAGCTCACCTGGCAGCGCGAGGAGGACATGGGCCACGACCAGTACCGGCCCTCGGGCCTGGTCCGGGTCCGCCTCGGCCTGGGCGGCAACAAGAAGGTGGCGGCGTACCAGAGCCGCATCGTCACCCCGTCGCCCCTCGCCCAGCGCGGGTGGATCGGCCCCACGGGCAACGACAACGTCGACGGCGCCGTGGAGCTGCCGTACACGTTCGGCTCGCGCCTGGTGGAGTACGTGCGCGACCCCGCCACCATCCCGGTCGGGTTCTGGCGCAGCGTCGGCGAGTCGATCAACTGCTTCGCCGTCGAGTCGGCGATGGACGAGGCGGCGGCGCTCGCCGGCAAGGACCCCCTCACCTTCCGCCGGATGCACCTCCCCGCCGGCACCCGGGCCCGCAAGGTGCTCGACACGGCGGCGGCGCAGATCGGCTGGACCACCGCACCGCCTGCCGGCCGCGCCCGGGGCATCGCCCTGGCCACCGGCTTCGGCAGCCTCGCCGCCATGATCGTCGAGATCTCCCAGCCCACCGCCGGGACGATGGCGGTGCACCGCGTGGCCTGCGCGGTAGACGTGGGCTTCGCCGTCAACCCGGGGCAGGTGGTCTCGCAGCTCGAGGGCGGCATCATCCAGGGCATCAGCTCGGCCCAGTGGGGCCGCACGACGTTCTCGAGCGGGAGGGCGAGCAGCCGCAACTTCTCGAACACCCGCCTGCTGAAGATGCGCGAGACGCCGGTGATCACGGTGAAGGTCATCCAGAGCGGCATGGAGAACCTGGGCGGGATCGGCGAGGTGGGTGTGCCGCCGATGGCGCCGGCGCTGGCCAACGCGTGGGCGGCGCTGACGGGCACCCGGCTGCGCACCCTTCCGCTGTTCCCCTCCGCCGGCGGCATGGGCGACTGACGATGGACCGCGACCTCGTCGAGGTCCACCGGCTGCTGGCGGCGGGCGAGCGCCTCGCCGTCGCCACGGTGGTGCGCACGTGGCGCTCGGCGCCCCGGCCAGCCGGCGCCACCATGGCGGTGACGGCCGACGGCCGCGCCATCGGCTCGATCAGCGGCGGATGCGTGGAGGGTGCGGTGTACGAGGTGGCTCGCGAGGTGCTGGCCGGCGGGGCGCCCCGCCTCTGCCGCTTCGGCGTGAGCGACGACGACGCCTTCGGGATCGGCCTGACGTGCGGCGGGACGATCGAGGTGCTGGTCGAAGCGGCCGACCGGCCCGACTGGCACCACCTGGGCGCCGCGCTGGCCGCCCGGGCCGAGGAGGTCCCGGTCGTGGTGGCGACGGTGGTCGAGGGCGGTCCGGTGGGCGCCTCGCTGCTGGTGGCCGAGGACCGCACCGCGGGCTCGCTCGGGTCGCGCTCGCTCGACGCCGAGGTGGCCGCCCACGCGGGCGCCCTGCTGACCGGCGGCCCGGCGGCGGTGGCCCGCTTCGGCGACGCCGCGGTGTTCCTGCGCCCGTTCGTGCCCCGACCCCGGCTGCTCGTGCTGGGTGCGATCGACTTCGCCGGACCGCTGGTGCGAGCGGCCCGCCTCGTGGGCTACCGCGTCACGGTGTGCGAGGCCCGCGCCGTGTTCGCCACCCCCGAGCGGTTCCCCGAGGCCGACGAGGTGGTGGTCGACTGGCCG
>JAGQSL010000160.1:10807-11041 GCA_020439525.1 Acidimicrobiales bacterium
ATCGGCCTCGACCTCGGCGCCTCGACGGCGGAGGAGACGGCCATCTCGATCCTCGCCGAGGTGATCGCCGCCCGGCACGGCGCCAGCGGCCGGCCGCTGGGCGCCCTCGACGGCCCGATCCACCGCGGCGCGTTCGCCCCCGTCGCGTGACCACGGTCGGGGTCGTGCTCGCCGCCGGCGGGGGCACGAGGTTCGGTCGACCGAAGGCTGCCGTCGAGGTCGGCGGCGAGACGC
>JAGQSL010000161.1 GCA_020439525.1 Acidimicrobiales bacterium
AGTCGGCGGGCCACCAGGGCTGCGAGTCGGTCATCACCGCCATCACGTCGGCCTTCAGGGCCTCGACGTCGAGATCGGCCACGGCGGCGGCGTAGTCGAAGCCCTCGCCCAGCGGGTTGCCCCGAGCCGAGGGCTGGGCCAGCACCGACAGCTCGAGCTGGTCGGGCCACCAGTCACGGTTGGTGCGAGGTCGGTGCGGGTGCGGCTCGGGCGCCTCGATCGCCGGGTTCTCGCTCTCGCTCGTGCTGTCGGTCGGCTCGCTCACGGTCGGCTCCTCTCGTGCCCCGCCCCGGCCGTGCTGCCCGGGCAGCGTGTTGGGTGCAACCGGGTCGGCGGTCTACCGATTCCCCGATCGGCTCGAAGCTGAGCCCGGGTGGCCATCGCTCGGAACGGGTAGCAGCCGGGCATGGACCGAGATCCCTTGGAGCTGGAGCGAGCGGGGTGGCGGGCGCTGTCGGCCTCCCCGGAGGGGGCGCGAGCCTTCTACGGGGAGGTGCTCGCCGACCGAGCGCTCTTCGTGCTCCCGGGCGGGATGGTGCTCGACGACCGGGCGTCGATCCTCGACTCGATGGCCGGCGCGCCGTGGGATGGCCACGAGCTGGCCGATGAGCGCACGATGGCGCTCGGCGACGGAGCCGCCATCGTCGCCTACCGGGCCACGGCCGAGCGCGACGGCGGCCGCTACGAGGCGTGGATCACCTCG
The DNA here is from genome assembly GCA_020439525.1 of Acidimicrobiales bacterium. Taxonomy (GTDB): domain Bacteria; phylum Actinomycetota; class Acidimicrobiia; order Acidimicrobiales; family Iamiaceae; genus Aquihabitans. The sequence continues at coordinate 704 of JAGQSL010000161.1, forward strand.
ACCTACGTCCGCGAGGACGGCGCCTGGCGCTTGGCGCTGCACCAGCAGACGCCGGTCTGAGGCCCCGCTACCAGCCGATCCCCCGGTTCGGGTGGTAGGTGACCTGGGTCGAGGCGAAGGTCTCGGGGTCGAGGCGCTCGAGCGTCTGGTCGGTGTAGAGGATCGGCGCACCGTCCACCACCAGCACCCGGGAGGCGTGGGGCTTCGGCGTGAGCGAGCAGGCGAACCAGGCCCCGCGCTCCTCCTCCCCAGGGGCGTAGCGGGCCACGGTGGCATCGTCGACCCGGAAGCACTCGTAGCGAGGCCAGGTCACCTCCTTCGTGCTCCGATCGTCGCAGCGCAGCACCACGCCGTCGGACCCGACCAGCTGGCGCACCTCGGCGCTCACGTCGATGGGCGTGCACGGCGGGGCCACCTCGGGGGCCTCCGAGACGGTGGGCACCGCCACCTCGGTGAGCCCGCCGTCGGTGGAGAGCACGGCCACGTGGTTCGGCTGGCGCCCGTCCTGGGTGTCGCGCAGGCCCCACAGGGCGAGGTTCCGCGACGGCCAGTAGGTGAAGGCGTGGTGGTCGGCGCCCACGTCGTCGGCCGACCACGGGCGCTCCCAGGTGGCCAGGACCTTCGGCGCATCCACGTCGGACACGTCGAGCAGGTGCACCTGCACCCACTGCCGGGTGCGCTCGCTCTGGCCACTGCCGACCGTGTCGGAACGAGACCCCACGAGCAGGGCCCGGTGGTCGGGGAGGGGGTGGAAGTAGCCGACCTCGCCGGGGAGCACCACGCCGCCGGCCCGGCGGGGGGCCGCCGGATCGGACAGGTCGAGGACGATCGTCTGGCGACCGAAGAAGCCGGTCGAGACCAGGACCCGGTCGTCGAGGAAGCGCACGGCCGTGACGGCGCCGCGCCCGTCGCTCAGGTCGTCGACCGTGGCGGTCTCGGCGAGGGTGCCCTCGCCGTCGGCGGTGAGCAGCGTCAGGTCGACGCCGACCTCCGGGTCCTGCGACCAGGGCGTGCCGCTCGTGGTCACCACGCCGAGGGCGTCGCCCACCTCGCCGAAGGCGAACTGGCCGACCGTCGAGCCCTCGACGACGCCGGAGCCCTCGTAGGCGGGCGCGGCGTCGTCGGCGAAGCCGAAGCGGTGGATCGCGGTCTTCCAGTCATCGAACTCGAGGCGCTCCCGATCGATCGGGTCGACCCACACCTCGGAGCTGATGGCGACGGTGTCGAGCCCGGCGTAGAGGGTGGTGCCGGGCGCGACGATCGAGGTCCCCTTCGGCTCGAAGCTGCCCGTGCCCATCGGGAAGGTGACCATCGAGGTCATGGCCACGCCGGCGAAGGTGTCGGGGACGTACACCCGGTCGCACGGCACGAGCGGCGTCGGGTCGCCGCCGTCGCGCTGCCAGTCGGGGATCCAGTCGGCCTCGGTGGAGGTGGCGACGGTGCGGCGGTTCTGCTCGAGGGCGATGGGGACCGAGTTGGGCGTGGTGGGCATCACGAAGCCGAGGTCGGCCATGTTGGAGGTGGTCACCAGCCGGATCTCGCCGTCGACGAGCCGGGCCGACACCAGGCCGCCCTCGATGCGCACCCGGTCGGTGATGGCGGGCTTCGCCGGGTCGCCTGCGTCGACCAGGGTCACGGTCAGGTACGAGGTCGAGGCCCGGGTGGCCGAGGGGTCGCCCTCCACCGGCTCGGCGACCTCCTCCTCGTTGCCGAACACGGCGACCTTCCCGTCGGCCACGAGGATCTGGCTCGCCGAGGGCTCGGGGTGCTCGTCGGGCTCGCCGTGGCGCGGCGTGACGTCGAGGGAGGAGAGCACCGTGCCGTCGCGCGAGTCGGTGATCCGGAGGTTCCCGTCGCCGTCGAGGTCGTAGATGAGCACGCCCTCGGCCTTCACCGAGTCGAGCTCGTCCACGCCCACCACCTGCACGTTCGTGCCGATCGTGTCGCCCGTGGGGGCGTAGGGGGTCAGGTCGAGGGCGTCGTCGCCGCCGACCGGCCCGACGTCGGGCATCGAGCGGGAGGACTCGGCGTACGCGAACCCGGAGAGGCGACCGGACCACAGGGGGCCGACGCCCCAGGCCCCGAAGCCCTGGCTGCCGACGTGGGCGGCGCCCACCTTGCGCAGGTCGCCGATCAGGGCGCTGCAGTCGCCGAAGCGCGAGACGGAGCTGACGAGGCGGACCTTCGTCGGGTCCACCGGCTGGCTGCCCAGGCCGGCGAGCACCTTCTCCACGTCGCTCGTGCGGGGCGGGAGCTGGCGCGGCGAGGCCGTGTCGCCCTCGCCGGGATCGCGGGTGAGGGCGACGGCGCCCACCGCACCGAGGAGCACGATCGCCACGAGGGCGGCGCCCACGGCGCGCCGGCTGCGACGGCGCAGGGCGGCCAGCTCGATGCGGGCCGGGTCGAGCGTCGGGGTCTGCTGGCGCAGGCGGGCGCCGGCAGCGGAGAGCTTCGGATCGTCGTCCATGGTGGGGCTCCTCAGGCGTACGGTTCGAGGGCGGCGGACTCGCGCAGGGCGGCGCGAGCGCGGTGCAGGAGGGACTTCACGGCGGGCGCGGTGGACCCGACGGTCTCGGCGATCTCGTCGATGCCGAGGTCGGCGCCGTAGCGCAGGGCGATCACCACCGCCTGCTCGCGCGGCAGGGCCCGGACGGCGGCCCACACGGCCTCGTCCTCGAGGGCCTGCAGCGGGTCGACGGGCGTCGGGTCCACGCCGGCGAGCGCTTCGAGGCGCACGGTGGCCTTGCGCTCGCTGGTGCGCCGCCGGGTCTGCGAGATCGCCTCGTTGATCGCCACCCGGCGCACCCAGGCGCCGGGGCGGTCGAGGCGCGACACCCGCCGCCAGCGGCGGTAGGCGCGCTCAAACGCGTCCTGGACGATCTCCTCGGCCCGGTGGGCGTCGCCCACGATGGCGGTCACCGCGGCCAGTAGGCCGCGGCTCTCGGTCTCGACGAGTCGTGCGAAGTCAGCCATCCCACCCCCACACACGCACGAGCCGTCCGTCCGGTCGCGCGGGAGCCGAGATCAGCCTCCCACGGGGGCGCTCACGCCGCGGCCGGGGCCTCCAGGATGTGGACGCCGCACGCCGAGCCGAGGCCGATCACGTGGGCGAGCCCGAGGCGGGCGCCCTCGATCTGGCGGGGCCCGGCCTCGCCGCGGAGGTGGTGGCACACCTCCCAGATGTTGGCGATGCCGGTGGCCGACACCGGGTGGCCCTTCGACTGCAGGCCGCCCGACACGTTCACCGGCGTGCTGCCGTCCCGGTAGGGCGCGCCCGACTCGAAGAAGTCGACCGCGCCGCCGGGCTCGCAGAGCCCGAGGTTGTCGTAGTGGACCAGCTCGGCGGTGGCGAAGCAGTCGTGGAGCTCCACCAGGTCGAGGTCCTCGGGCCCGACGCCGGCGGCCTCGTAGGCCTGGGCGGCGGCCCGGCGGGTGAGGGTGTTCACGTCGGGCAGCACCTGGCAGCCCTCGGCCCACGGATCGGACGTCAGCACCGACGCCCGGACCTTCACGGCCCGGGCCTGCTGCTCGGCCGAGAGGGTCCGCAGCTTCTCGCCGCTCACGACGACGGCCGCCGCGGCGCCGTCGCAGTTGGCCGAGCACATGGGCCGGGTGTTCGGGTAGGCGACCATGAAGTCGCCCATGATCTGCTCGAGGCTGAGCTCCTCGGTGTAGGTGGCCAGCGGGTTGAGCGTCGAGTGGGCGTGGTTCTTCTGGCTGATCCGGGCGAACAGCTCGAACTCGGCGCCGCTGTAGGCGTGCTCGTGGAGGTACTGCATGCCGATCTGGGCGAACGTGCCGGGCATCGTCACGGTGCCGATGCGGCCGTCGGTGCCGGTGATGGCGCCGTACCGACCGCTCGGCGTCCAGGTGCCGTCGTCGTCCTTGGCGGTGCCTCCCGCGAGCAGCCCGGCGCCGCTCAGCTTCTCGACGCCCACGGCCAGACCCATCTGGGCCTCGCCGGCCTTGATGGCCATGATCGCCGTGCGCAGGGCGGTGGCGCCGGTGGCGCACGCGTTCTGCACGTTGTAGACGGGCACGCCGGTCTGGCCGATCTGCTTCTGGAGCATCTGGCCGAAGCCGCCGGGGCCGCCCAGCAGGTTCCCGGCGCCGATCACGTCGATGTCGCGGATCGTCACCCCGCCGTCGTCGAGAGCGGCGAGGGCGGCCTCGGCCCCGAGGTCGGTCGTGTCCTTGTCGGGGTGCTTGCCGAACTTGGTCATGTTGATGCCGAGGATGAAGACGTCGTCGCTCATGATGCGCTCCCCTGGTCGATCGGCGCGAAGCCGAACGTGATGCCCTCGTCGCCGTTGGCGTCCTCGCCGAGCGAGGCGGTGGCGAGGCGGACCTTCATCCCGAGGTGCACGTGCTCGGGGCTGGGCTCGACCTCGAGGAGGTTGCCCTGGACGGTGGTGCCGTCGCAGTCGACGATGGCCGCCACGAAGGGGACCGGGATCCCGGGGGCGGCGAAGCTCACGATGGTGAACGCCTCCACCTCGCCCTCGGTGGCCACGTCGGTGTCGGTGAACGACCGCCCGCCGCACGAGGCGCAGGCGTTGCGACGGCCGAAGTAGCGGGCGCCGCAGTGGGTGCACTCGTGGGCCCGCAGGTGGGGCTCGGGCTCGAGCACGAGGTAGTCGACGATGGGGATCCGGGTCATGGACCCGGGATCGTACGCGGCGAAGGTGACGCCCGCGTCAGAAGGTGGCGGCGCCGATCAGGCGGCGGCGCGCTCGGGGAGGAGCAGCGGGCGCAGCTCGGGGTCCTCGGCCAGCGAGCGGAAGGTGCCGGCGTCGAACACCAGCAGGGCGATGGGCTCCACCGCCTCGACCGTGGCGTTGCGGGGCCGGGTGACGTCGACGGTGGCCAGCTCACCGATGACGGCGCCGGGACCGACCTCGAGCGTGCGGTCGGCGAGGTGCACCTCGGCCCGACCCTCGAGCAGCAGGAAGGCCTGGGTACCGCGCTCGCCCTCGGTGCACAGGCGGGTGCCGGCCGGGAGGTCGAGCAGGGTGCCGGCCTGCGAGAGGCGCTGGGCCGGGAACGGGTTCAGGCCGAGCGCCCCCAGGCGGTCGGCGACCAGGTCGTGACGGCGGAAGAACATGGGTCCAGCCTGCCAGGAGGGTCCCGGAACGCCAGGGTCCAAGGTCATGGTTTGTGGCGATGCGATCGATCGCCGGAAGCGACCGCCCGCCGGGGCGACCGCTCGTGACCTGCGACGGGAGGCCGATCCGCCCAGCGGACGGGTGACCGATGGGGTACGGTGCCGACAGGGGTTCGAACACCTGCGTCAGGTTTTCGAGCAAGAGCACACCAGGGGGAACGATGCCGCGACTGCTGGGACGGGCCATGGCCGCATCGCTGGCGCTCTGCCTGTTCGCCGCCGCCTGCGGCAACTCGACGAGCGATGGAGCGGGCGGGAGCGACGGCGGAAGCACGAGCCAGGCCGGCGGAGGCGGGGAGGAGACGCGCGACGAGGTCGTGTCGATCACCGGGGTGCCCGGCGTGACCGACGATGCCATCTCCTACGCGGTGGTCGGCACGAAGACGGGCAACCCCCTCGGCACCTGCATCCTCGACTGCTACGTCGATGGGATCGAGGCCTACTTCGCCTACCGCAACAGCGAGGGCGGGATCTACGGCCGCGACCTGGAGGTCGCCGACGTCATCGACGACGAGCTGGGCCAGAACCAGCAGAAGGCGCTCGACATCGTGTCGTCGAGCGACTACTTCGGGAACTTCCAGGCCACGCTCCTCGCCAGCGGCTGGGGCGACCTCGACGAGGCCGGCATCCCGACCTACGCGTGGGGCATCAACTCCACCGAGGCGGCCAACCGCTCCCACATCTTCCCGAGCCTCGCGGTGCGCTGCGCCGACTGCCGCCGCCCGGCGGTCCCCTACATCGCCTCGCAGGTCGGTGCCACCAAGGCGGCGAGCATCGGCTACGGGGTGAGCGAGAACTCCAAGGTCTGCACCGACACGGTGGCCAAGGCCTTCGACCTCTACGAGGACGACTCCGGGGTCGAGTCGGTCTACACGAACGACGACCTCGACTACGGCCTGCCCAACGGCATCGGGCCGGAGGTCAGCGCCATGAAGAAGGCGGGCGTGGACTTCGTGTCGACCTGCATCGACCTCAACGGCATGAAGACGCTCGCCAACGAGCTGCACCGCCAGGACATGGACGACGTCGTCCTCTACCACCCGAACTCCTACGACCAGGGCTTCATCCAGGCGGCGGGCGACCTCTTCGAGGGCGACGTGGTGTCGGTCCAGTTCCGCCCGTTCGAGGCGGATGCCGAGGGCAACGGGCTCGAGCAGTTCCAGACGTGGATGGCGAAGCAGGACAAGGAGCCCACCGAGCTGGCGATGGTCGGCTGGATCAACGCCGCCATGGCCTTCGACGGTTTGCTGGCCGCCGGGCCCGACTTCGACCGCCAGCGGGTGACCGACGCCTTCAACGCCATCACCGACTACACGGCCGATGGGCTGCTCGTGCCGATCGACTGGACCCAGGCGCACACGCCCTACTCCGACGGCGACCCGGAGGCGGCGAACGATCCGGAGTGCGTCTCCTACGTGCGGGTCGAGGGCGGGGAGTTCACGATCGACGACCCGGAGAACCCGTGGCTCTGCTGGGAGGCCACCGAGACGCCCCCCTTCGAGCCCACGCCGACCAACTTCGACTGACGGATGGTGCTGGCCGCGTCGTTCGTCGAGGACCTCGTCCGCGGCACCCTGCAGGGGCTGCCGCCCGGCGCGGTCTACGGCCTGATCGCCATCGGCTTCGTCCTCGCCTACAAGACCTCCGGCGTCTTCAACCTGGCCTTCGGCGCCCAGGCCTACGTGTCGGCGGCGCTCTACTTCCAGGCCCGCAACGAGTGGGGCTGGTCGAACCTGGCCGCGTTCGTGCTCGCCGTGGTCGTGGTGGCCCCCGCCATCGGGCTGGTGCTCGAGCGCCTGATCTTCCGGCACCTCCCGCCCGGGTCCTCGCTCGCCAAGCTGGTGATCGCCATCGGGCTCTCGGTGGCGCTGCCCAACCTGTTCGAGCTCATCGTCGGGTTCGAGCCGGTCGCCGGCCGCACGCCCGAGGGCCTGCTGCCGAACGGCGCGGGGGTCTTCTACGACCCGCTGGGCCTGTACTCGTTCAGTCGCGACGAGCTCACCGCCCTCGTCGTGGCCGTGCTGGGGGCGGCGGCGCTCGCCGCCCTCTTCCGCTTCACGGCGATCGGCCTGCAGATGCGCGCCGTCGTGGAGAGCCCGAGGATGACCGAGCTCAACGGCATCCGCGCCGACCGGGTGTCGGCGTTCAGCTGGGCGCTGTCGAGCTTCTTCGCCGGGCTCGCCGGCGTGCTCATCGCCCCCCGGTTCAACACCCTCTCCGCCCCCGACTTCTTCAACCTGGTCGTCGTCGCCATCGCGGCCGCCGCCATCGGCAAGCTCGTCAGCCTCCCGCGCGCCCTGGCCGGCGGCCTCGGACTCGGCGTCGCCATCGCGATCATCGACACGTTCCTGCCCCGGATCGTGGAGCGGCAGCAGTGGCTCGAACCGATCCAGGAGAACGTGACCCCGGCCGTCCCGTTCATCGTGCTGTTCGCCCTCGTGACGCTCTGGCCCGAGCTGCGCTCGAGCAAGGAGCAGACCGATCCCCTCGCCGGCGTCGATCCCCCGCCCCCGACGCCGGCGGCGCTGACGCGCAGCCCGTGGCTCACCCGCATCACCATCGTGTTCGCGGTCTGCTTCTTCCTGGTCGCCGGGCTGGTGGTGTTCCTGCGGGCCGACGCCTCCTGGCTGTTCGTGGTCACCCAGGCCGTCATCCTCTCCACCATCTACCTGTCGATCACCGTCCTCACCGGCTTCGCCGGCCAGATCTCGCTGTGCCAGGGGGCGTTCGCGGCCATCGGCGGGTTCACCGTGTTCCAGCTCGCCGACCGCTTCGGGATGTCGGTGCTCGTCGGCGCGGTGGTGGGGGCGTGCATCGCCGCCGCGGTCAGCGCGCTGCTGGCCCTCCCGCTCGTGCGCCTCGGGCGGGTCTGGGTCGCCATCGCCACCCTCGCCTTCGCCGCCTTCTTCGACGCCGTGGTGGTGAAGCTGCCCTTCGTCGGCGGCGGGGGCACCTCCCTGCTGCAGGGCACCCGGGTCCCCCGGCCGGTGATCGGCCCGTGGGACCTGGCCGACGACAAGGCGTTCCTCGTGCTCGCCGTGCTGGTGTTCGCCGTGGCCGCCTACGTCGTGAGCGCCGTGAAGACCGGCACGGTGGGCCGCACCCTCGCTGCGCTCCGGGGCAGCGAGGTGGCCAGCCGGTCGATCGGCATCTCCCCCACCCGGGCCCGCGTCACCGCGTTCGCCATCTCGGGGTTCCTGGCCGGCCTGGGCGGGGCGATGCTCAGCATCCAGCAGAAGAACGTGAACTACGCCAGCAACTTCGCACCCTTCGCCGCCCTGTTCTGGCTCGTGCTCGTGGTCTCGCTGGGCGCGCGCACCGTGGAGGGCGCCGCCTACGCCGGGGCCAGCTTCTCGTTGATGGACCGGATCATCTTCCAGGGCACCTTCATCGGCTGGATCCTGCGCAGCGAGGACCGCATCCCCGGCGTGTTCCCGCTGTCGCCGAAGTGGCGCTTCGTGCTGTTCGGCCTCACGACCATCGCGTTCGCCAAGCACCCCGAGGGCCTGGTCGAGAACGGCAAGCGCAACGCCCACGTGCGGATGGCCAAGCTCAGCGCCCGGCGCGACGCGCACCGGGAGCCATCGGCCGACGATGCCGTGCCCGGGGAGGCGGTCGCGTGACCGCGGTGCTCGAGGCGCGGGGCGTCACCAAGACCTTCGCCGGCATCACCGCCCTCTCCTCGGTGAGCCTGGAGGTGCAGCCCGGCGAGCGCGTGGGGCTCATCGGCCCCAACGGTGCCGGAAAGACCACGTTCTTCAACTGCCTCCTCGGGGTCCTCGCGCCCGATCGGGGCACGGTCCTGCTCGAGGGCGACGACGTGAGCGACCTGCCGGTGCACGTCCGGTCGCGGCGGGGCATCGGCCGCACGTTCCAGCGCATCGAGCTGTTCGGCGAGTCGACCGTTCGCGAGCACCTGCTCATCGCCGAGCGGGTGCGCCGAGGCGACGGGAGCCTCTGGCGCGACCTGCTCGGCCGGGGCCGCCCCCGGGCCGACGAGCTGGAGGCGTGCGACGAGGTGCTGGAGCTGCTCGGCCTCGCCCGCCTGGCCGACGAGCCCATCGAGCACCTCAGCCTGGGCCAGGGCCGCCTCGTCGAGGTGGGTCGGGCGCTGATGACCCGGCCGAAGCTCCTCCTGCTCGACGAGCCGTCGTCGGGCCTCGACCGGCGCGAGACCGCCGACCTCGCGGCCACCCTCCGCACCGTGCAGGACGAGCAGGGGTTCGCCATCCTCCTCGTGGAGCACGACGTGGAGCTGGTGTCGAGCTTCACCGAGCGCTCGTACGTGCTCGACTTCGGGTCGCTCATCGCTGAGGGTCCCACCCACGAGGTGCTGGCCAGCGCTGCGGTGCGCGAGGCCTACCTCGGCCCGGAGGTCGACGCGCCGTGACCGACGTGCTCACCCTCGACGGCGTCTCCGCCGGCTACGGCCCGTTCCACGCCCTGTTCGACGTGTCGCTCGCGGTGGCGCCGGGCGAGGCGGTGGCGCTCCTCGGCGCCAACGGCGTGGGCAAGACCACCGTGGCCCGGGTGGCGAGCGGCCTGGTCGCGCCCGAGCGCGGCCAGGTGCGCGTCGAGGGCGCCGACCTCACGGGCGCGGCACCCCACCGCTTCGTGCGCGCCGGGGTGGCCCACGCCACCGAGGGGCGCTCGGTCTTCGCCTCGCTCAACGTGGAGGAGAACCTGCGGCTCTCGTTCCGTCGGGCGCTCGGCGCGCGCGGCGTCGCCGGGGCGCTCGACCAGGCGTTCGAGCAGTTTCCCGCCCTGGCCCGCCGGCGGGCCCAGCTCGCCGGCGACCTGTCGGGCGGCGAGCAGCGCATGCTCTCGATGGCCCGCGTCCTCGTCGAAGCCCCGAAGCTGCTCATCGCCGACGAGCTCTCGCTCGGCCTGGCGCCGATCATCGTCGACGAGATCTACGCCCAGCTCGAGCGCCTCCGCGCCGAGGGCACCGCGCTGCTCATCGTGGAGCAGCACGTGTCCCACGCCCTCGCCCTCTGCGACCGGGTGCTGCTCCTCGAGCACGGCACGATCATCTGGGAGGGCCCGCCGGCCGACGCGGCCGACCGGGTGGTGGCCCGCATCTTCGAGCACGGCGAGGCCGGCTGAGCCACCGCTCGCCTCGGCTCAGCGGGCCGGGTCGATGCCGACCTTGATGGCGCCGCTGCGCTCCTGATCGCCGAGCGCGGCGAACGCGTCCTGCCACGCGGACAGCCCGAACGTGTGCGTGAGCATGGCGCCGAGGTCGACCCGGCCGGCGGCGGTGAGCTCGAGGTAGTGCTCGATGCCGTGGCGACGCACGCCCTCGACCTCCTCGACCCCGAAGGCGTTCGAGCCCACCAGCGAGAGCTCCTTGAAGTAGAGGGGGCTCCACTCCCAGCGCGACGGCGGGTGCACGCCCGACTTCACGATGGTCCCCCGGGCGGCGAGCACCCGCGCCTCGACCTCGAAGGTCTCGGGCTTGGCGATGGTGTCGTAGGCGACGTCGATGAACCCCGGGTGGCACATGGGGATGCCGTCGAGCCCTTCCATCGTCGGCTTGAGGCGGCCGCCGGACCAGGCCGCCAGCTCCTCGACCATCTCGGCCCGCTCCCCCGGCCGGAACACGGCGTGGGCACCGAGCGACTCGGCCAGCCGCACCTGGGCGTCGAAGCGGGCGACGACGCCGATCTCGACGTCGGGGAACAGGGCGCGGACGATGGCCACCGCGCTGCACCCGAGGGCGCCAGCCCCCCAGATCAGCACCCGACCTCCCGGTGGCGGCGGGTGGCGGGTCACGCTGTGGAGCGAGACGGCGAACGGGTCGGCGAGCACGGCGTGGCGATCGTCGACCTCGTCGGGCACCCGGAACAGCATCGTGGAGTGGGCCGGGAGCAGCTCCGCGTAGCCGCCGCTCGCGTCGCGCGAGGTCCCGGTGTGGATGCCCTTGGCGATCTCGCCGTCGGTGAAGCTCCAGCACAGGCTCAGGTCGCCCGCCGCGCACGCCGGGCAGACCGGCTCGATGCCCCGGGGCGCGCACGAGAGCCAGGGGTTGAGGACCACCCGGTCGCCGGGCTCGAAGCCCTGCGCCTCGGGGCCGGCCTCCTCCACCACGCCCACCACCTCGTGGCCGAGGATCTGCGGGAACGAGACGAACCCGCTCATGGCGCTGTCGGTGTCGCCCTCGAAGTCCATGAGGATCTGCTTGGCGTCCGAGCCGCAGATCCCCGTGAGCGTGGGTCGCACGACGTACCAGTCGGGCCGCAGCGGCCGGGGGTCGGGCACCTCGACCAGCGCGCAGGGCGTGGCCGCCAGGTTGCGCACGAGGTGGGGCGCGCCGGCCGGAGGCTCGTAGGGCTGCGTCGCGGTGCCGTACACCAGGGCCTTCATCGGTCTCCCCCCATCCGGTCCGCCTATTCTGACACTCGTGTCAGGTTCTGGTCGTCCCGTCCGCGCCACCGTCGGGATCGACATCGGCACCACGTCGGTGAAGGCCGTCGCGGTCGACGACGACGGTCGGGTGCTCGCCCGGGCCCGGGTGCCCCACGGGGTCCGCTCGCCGTTCGCCGGCGCGTTCGAGCACGACCTCGACCGGGCCTGGCGGGCGAACGTGATCGAGGCGCTCGGGCGGGTGAGCGACGGCCTCGACGTGGTGGCCGTCGACGTCTCGGCCATGGTCCCCTCGCTCGGGGCGGTCGACGCCGAGGGTCGGGGCCTCTCCCCCGGCCTCCTGTACGGCGATCGCCGGGGCGCCACCGAGCTCAACGACCCCGACGAGCCCGGCGATGCCGGCGAGCTGCTCGCCTTCCTCGGCTGGCTGACCGAGCACGCCCCCGACGCCGCCGGGTACTGGCCGGCCCAGGCCGTCGCCGCCCACGCCCTCACCGGCGTCGGCGCCATCGACTCGACCGTGGCGTTCACCGCCCACCCGCTGCACGACTACTCGGCGTGGGACGCCGGCGCGGCCGAGGGCGCCGGGGCGCGGGTGGAGCAGCTGCCGCTCGTGGTGCCCGGCGTCGCACCCGTCGGCCGGGTGCGCGACGGGCTGCCCGCGGCCGGCGCGCTGGTGGGCGCCGGCACCATCGACGCCCTGGGCGAGCAGGCGGTGGCGGGCGCGGAGGCCACGGGCGACGTGCTGGTCATCTTCGGGGCGACGCTCATCACGTGGAGCGTCGTCGACGAGTGGGCCGCGGTGCCCGGGCTGTGGACGCTGCCCCACACGGCGCCCGGGAAGACGCTGGTCGGGGGGCCGAGCACGGCCGGCGGCATGTTCGTCGACCGCGTCGACCGCTGGGCCGCCCCCGTCGAGGCCGACGAGCTCGATGCGCTCCACCCGGGCGACCTGCCGATCTGGCTGCCCTACGCCCGAGGCGAGCGGTGCCCGCTGCACCGGCCCGACCTGCGCGCCGAGCTGCACGACGCCGCCCTCCACCACGGCCCCGCCGCCATCCGCCGCGCCGCCT
>JAGQSL010000162.1 GCA_020439525.1 Acidimicrobiales bacterium
CGCGGCGGCGAGGGCGCGCTGCGCGACCTCGCTCGTCGGGCCCACGAGCTGCGGATGGGCATCCTCCTCGACATCGTGCCCAACCACCTCGCCGCCTCCGAGGAGACCCCGTGGTGGGCCGATCCGATCGAGCGCCAGCGGATCTTCGACGTCGACCCCGCGTCGGACCGCTATCGGCGCTTCTTCGACATCGACGGGCTCGCCGGCGTCCGCCAGGAGGACCCCGAGGTCTTCGAGCGCACCCACGCCAAGGTGCTCGAGCTGGTGGCCGACGGCGTCGTCGACGGGTTGCGGGTCGACCACCCCGACGGCCTCACCGATCCCGCCGGCTACCTCCGTCGCCTCGCCGAGCGCGCCGGGGTGCCGATCTGGGTCGAGAAGATCCTGCACCCGGGTGAGGCGCTGCGGCCCTGGCCGGTGGCCGGCACGGTCGGCTACGAGCTGGCCGCCGACCTGGCCCGGACCTTCACCGACCCCGCCGCCGAGGCGCCGATCACCTCGGCCTACGTCGAGCTGACGGGCGACGACCAGTCGTTCGATCAGGTGGTGGCGACCGCGAAGCGCGAGCAGGTCGCCGGCCCCTTCGCCCGAGAGCTCGACCGCCTCGCGAGCTTGGCTCCCGACCTCGACCGCGAGGACCTCGAGCGGGCGGCGACGACGCTGCCCGTGTACCGCACCTACGTGGTGCCCGGCGAGGAGGTGGACGCCGAGGACCGTCGCCTGGTCGGCGAGACGGAGGCGTCCGCCGCGCTGCAGCGCCGGCTGCTGCTCGACGACCCGGCGCCGTCCGAGCTCGTGACCCGGTTCCAGCAGCTCACCGCCCCGGTGGCCGCCAAGGGCGTCGAGGACACGGCCTTCTACCGGTCGGTGCGGCTCCTCGCCCACAACGAGGTCGGTGCCGATCCCGGGTGCTGGTCGATGACCCCGAACGAGCTGCACGCTGCGGTCATCGCGCGCGCGGAGCAGCAACCCGACGGCCTGCTCGCCGCCACGACCCACGACACCAAGCGCTCGGCCGACACGCGGAACCGGCTGCTGGCGCTCACGATCCGTCCGGCCGAGTTCGCCCTGCACGTGCGGCGCTGGTTCGACCTGACCGCGCCCCTGGTCGCCGACGGCGCGCCCACCGACCTCGAGCGGTGGTACCTGTTCCAGACCCTCCTCGGCTCGTGGCCCATCAGCGTCGAGCGGCTGGTCGAGCACCTCCGCAAGGCGCTGCGCGAGGCCGGCCTGACCACGGCCTGGGTCGACGGCGACGAGGAGCACGAGGCGCGCGTCGCGAGCTTCGCCGCCGCCCTCTACGAGACCCCCACCTTCTGGGCCGACTTCTCGCCCTTCGCCGCCCTCGTCGCGGCCGACGGCGAGCGGATCTCGGTGGCCCAGACCCTCCTGCGGGCGACCCTCCCCGGGATCTGCGACACGTACCAGGGCGATGAGACGTGGTTCCTCTCGCTCACCGACCCCGATGTGCGGCGCCCGATCGACGGCGAGGGGCGTCGACGCCAGCTCGAGCAGGTGATGGCCGCCGCCGTCCCCTCCCCGCACAACGTGAAGCTGCACGTCCTGCACCGGGCGCTGCGGCTGCGCGCCGAGCGGCCCGACGCCTTCGAGGGCGGCCACCGGCCGCTCGAGGCCGGGCCGTCGACGGTGGTGTTCACACGCGGCGACGACGATGTGCTCGTGGCCGTCCCGGTGCGACCCGACGCCGACCGCACCGTCGAGGTGCCCCCGGGGACCTGGCGCAACTCGCTCGTCCCCGCCCAGCGACCCATGGCGGGCCTGGTGCCCCTCGCCGCGCTCGTGGACCCGATCGGCGTGGGGCTCTGGGAGCGCTTGGCCTGACCAGCCGGCGGGTAGCAGGCGCCATGGCCACCGTCAGCACCATCGTGGATCGGCCCTCCGACCTGGTCATGGAGGCGCTGCTCGACCCCCGCACCTATCCGCGGTGGCTGGTGGGGTGCCGCCAGATCCGCGACATCGATCCCGAGTGGCCCGCGCCCGGGTCCCGCTTCCACCACCGCTTCGGCCTCGCCGGACCCCTCGTCGTGGACGACTCGAGCCGCGTCGTCGCGGTCGAGCCCCGCCGCTGCCTGCAGCTGGAGGTCCGCGCTCGGCCCGGCGGGCGAGGCGAGGCCACCTTCACGGTCGAGCCGCTCGACCCCGGCCGGTGCCGGGTGGAGCTGCGCGAGGTGCCCGTCGGCCTGCTCGCCCCTGCGGGCCTGCTCCTCCACGGACCCACGGCCCTGCGGAACCAGCGCTCGCTGCGGAACCTCCGCGAGCTCGTGGAATCGGTACCGTTCGACCGACGTGGCCCCCGCAGCTGACGATCCCCTGGCGACCTACCGCGCCAAGCGGCGGTTCGACTCGACCGCCGAGCCGTCGGGCGCGCCGGTGGCGACGGGCGACGGGACGGTCGAGGGCGGCTACGTCGTGCACCGCCACCGAGCCCGGCGCCTCCACTACGACCTGCGGCTCGAGATCGACGGCGTCCTGGTGTCGTGGGCGGTGCCGAAGGGCCCCACGCTCGACCCGGCGGCTCGCCGCCTGGCGGTGCACGTGGAGGACCACCCCCTCGAGTACGGCGACTTCGAGGGCGTGATCCCCGCCGGCGACTACGGCGCCGGCGACGTCATCGTGTGGGACCGGGGCACCTACCGCTCCGACCAGGGCAGCGCGACCGATGGCCTCGGGCGGGGCGACCTGCACCTCGAGCTCGAGGGCGAGAAGCTCCACGGCCGCTTCGTGCTCGTGCGCACCGGCGGTCGCCGCCGCGCCGGTGGCGACGAGGGCGACTCGTGGCTCCTGCTGCACAAGCGCGACGAGCACGCGGTGGAGGGCTGGGACCCCGAGGACCACCCGCGGTCGGTGCGCTCCGGCCTGACCAACGACGAGGTGGCGGCCCGCGGGGTCGGTGCCCTCGACGGCCCGGCCGATCCGGTCGAGCCGGCCTCGCCCATCCCCACCTGGGCGGATGCCACCGAGGACGAGCTCGCTGCCCTCGACGCCCTGGGCGCGTCCGGGGTGTGGTCCCTCGGCGGCGACGAGGTGAAGCTGACCAACCTCGACAAGGTCCTGTTCCCG
>JAGQSL010000163.1:0-2821 GCA_020439525.1 Acidimicrobiales bacterium
CCGGGGCCCGGTCCGGTGGGCGCGGCGCGCAGCACCCGGTAGGCCTCGGTGATCGACGCCGCTCGGTCCGAGGAGCTCCGTCCCGCCCGATCGGGGTGGTGGGTGCGGATGAGGCGGCGGTAGGCGGCTCGGACCTCGTCGGGCGCGGCGTCGGGAGCGACGCCCAGCACCACCGCCGCCTCGAGCGGGGTCACGGACGAAGGAAGGCCGCCAGGGCGGCGGCCAGGCGAGGCGGGTCGGCGGCGCCGCACAGCTCGCGGGCGGAGTGNNAGTGCATCGACAGCTGGGCCACGCCGATGTCGGCGGTGGGGATGCCGAGGCGCGCCGCCGTGGTGGGCCCGATGGTGGAGCCGCACGGCTGGTCGTTGCGGCTCACGAACGCCTGGAGGGGCACCTCGGCGCGCTCGCACGCGTCGATCAGCAGGGCGGCGCTCCCGGCGTCGGTCGCGTAGCGCTGGTTGGCGTTGACCTTGAGCACCGGGCCGCCGTCGATGGCGACGTGGTGGCCCGGCTCGTGGCGCTCGGGGTGGTTGGGGTGGGTGGCGTGGGCCATGTCGACCGAGGCGCAGGCGCTGGCGGGCAGGGCGCGCAGCAGCTCGTCGCGACCACCGCCCCGGGCGGCCACGGAGCGCTCGAGCACGTGCTCGAGCAGCGGCCCGGCCGCCCCCGTGGCCGACGTGGACCCCACCTCCTCGTGGTCGAAGAGGCACAGGACCCGAACGGACGGCCCGCGGGCCTCGGGCGCGTCGACGGTGCCGGCGAGGGCGTGGAGGCCCGCCCAGCACGAGAGGAGGTTGTCGAGGCGGGCCGACGCCACCAGCTCGTGGTGCCGTCCGAGGAGGGTGCCCGGGGTGAGGTCGTGGAACATGGCGTCGAAGCTCACGATGTCGGCGACCCGAAGGCCGAGCTCGTCGGCGACGTGGGCGGCGAAGGCGCCCTCCTCCACCGGCCCGACGCCCCACACCGGGGTGAGGTGCTGCTGGGGGTTGAGCTTGAGGCCCTGGCCGTTGACGTCGCGGTCGAGGTGGATGGCCAGCTGCGGGATCCGGGCGAGCGGGCAGTCGCAGTGGAACAGGCGCTCCTCGAGGGCGCCGTCGACCCGCACGACGGCGCGCCCCGACACGCCGAGGTCGCGGTCGAGCCAGCTGTTCCACAGGGCGCCGCCGTAGACCTCGACCGCGAGCTGCTGCCACCCGGCGGACCCGGTGTCGGGGTGGGGCTTCACGCGCAGGTTCGGGCTGTCGGTGTGGGCACCGACGATGCGGAAGGGGGTGGCGGCGTCGGCGCCGTCGGGCACCTCCCACGCCACCAGCGCCCCGCCGCGGGCCACGTACCAGCGGCCCGGGCCCGACGGCCAGGCGGTGGTCGCGTCGAGCGACGCGAACCCGGCGTCGCCGAGCCGTCGGCGGGCGGCGGCGACCGCGTGGTACGGCGAGGGCGCCTCGGCGATGAAGGCCAGCAGGTCGTGGGCGTCGGTCATCGGGGCCGAGGCTACGACGTGCTCGGACGCGCCCGCAGCCCCCGAACCGGTTCGAAGCGGTCCGGGCGCCTCGGGTAGTGTCGTACGACCTGCGATACGGGCCAACGGCGTCCCGAGGGAGCAGTCCCCCCTCTCGTCCCTCGTTGGAGGAACTCCGCCGATGCCCACCTCGCTGCCGCCTGCCCAGGGCCTGTACGACCCCGCGTTCGAGCACGACGCGTGCGGCGTCGCCTTCGTGGTCGACATGCACGGACGCCGCAGCCACGGCCTCGTCGAGCAGGGGATCACCGCCCTGGTCCACCTCGACCACCGGGGTGCGTCGGGCGCCGAGACCAACACCGGCGACGGCGCCGGCATCTTGATCCAGATCCCCGACGCCCTGTACCGGGCGGTCGCCGGCGTCGAGCTCCCCGAGCCCGGGCGCTACGTGACGGGCATCGCCTTCCTCCCGGGCGACGACGCCCAGGTGGCCGCCGCCGTCGAGGGGATCGACAAGATCGTCGCCAGCGAGGGCCTCGAGGTCCTCGGGTGGCGTGACGTCCCCGTCGTGGCCGACGACCTCGGCCAGGGCGCGCGGGGGGCCATGCCCTCGTTCCGCCAGGTGTTCTTCGCGGCGCCGGGCGCCGAGCTGGAGGGCCTCGCCCTCGAGCGTCGGGCCTACGTCGTGCGCAAGCGGGTCGAGCACGAGATCGGCACCGCGGACGACCGGGTCTACTTCCCGAGCCTCTCGTGCCGCACGATCGTCTACAAGGGCATGCTCACCACGCCCCAGCTGCGCGACTTCTACCCCGACCTCCAAGACGAGCGGGTGGAGAGCGCCATCGCCCTCGTCCACTCGCGCTTCTCCACCAACACGTTCCCGTCGTGGCCGCTGGCCCACCCGTACCGCCTGATCGCCCACAACGGCGAGATCAACACGGTCGAGGGCAACCGCAACTGGATGCGAGCCCGCGAGGCGCTGCTGGCCAGCGAGGACTTCCCCGGCGAGATCTCCCGGCTGTTCCCGATCTGCACCCCCGGTGCGTCGGACACGGCGAGCTTCGACGAGGTGCTCGAGCTGCTCCACCTGGGCGGGCGCCCCCTGCCCCACGCCGTGCTCATGATGATCCCGGAGGCCTGGGAGAACCACGAGCACATGGACCCGGCGCGCCGGGCGTTCTACCGCTTCCACGCCTCGCTGATGGAGCCCTGGGACGGGCCCGCCAACGTGTGCTTCACCGACGGGACCGTGATCGGTGCCGTGCTCGACCGCAACGGCCTGCGCCCCGGTCGCTTCTGGGTGACCGCCGACGGGCTGGTCGTGCTCGGCTCCGAGGCCGGCGTGCTCGACATCCCCCACGA
>JAGQSL010000163.1:2866-3784 GCA_020439525.1 Acidimicrobiales bacterium
GCCGGGCGGATCATCGAGGACGACGAGATCAAGGCCGACCTCGCCGCCGAGCAGCCCTACCAGGAGTGGCTCGACCAGGGCATCGTCGAGCTCGACGCGCTGCCCGAGCGGCCCCACGTGCGCTACCCGCACGGCGACGTGGTCCGCCGCCAGCTCACCTTCGGCTACACGATCGAGGACCAGAAGGTCCTCATCGGTCCGATGGCTCGCACCGGCGGCGAGAACCTCGGCTCGATGGGCACCGACACGCCCATCGCGGTGCTCTCCGAGCGCCCCCGGCTGCTGTTCGACTACTTCGCGCAGCGCTTCGCCCAGGTGACGAACCCGCCGCTCGACGCCATCCGCGAGGAGCTCGTCACCAGCCTCGGCGGCACGATCGGCCCGGAGCAGAACCTCCTGGCCCCCGGGCCGGCCTCGTGCCGCCAGATCCAGCTGCCGTTCCCCATCCTCGACAACGACCAGCTGGCCAAGCTGCTGCACGTCGACGAGACGGTGAGCGACTTCAAGGCCGTCACCATCTCGGGCCTGTACCCCGTGGCCGAGGGGGGCGAGGGCCTCCGGGCGGCGCTCGACGACGTGCGTCGCCAGGTCAGCGAGGCCATCGCCGCGGGCGCCAACGTCGTGGTCCTCTCCGATCGCGACTCCAGCCGCGAGCGGGCACCGATCCCGTCGCTGCTGCTCACCTCGGCGGTCCACCACCACCTGGTGCGCGAGCAGACCCGGGTGAAGGTGGGCCTGGTGGTGGAGGCCGGCGACGCCCGAGAGGTGCACCACATGGCGCTGCTGATCGGGTACGGCGCCGCAGCCATCAACCCCTACCTGGCGTTCGAGACCATCGAGGACATGGTGGCGCGCGGCGCCCTCACCGAGGTGCCGCTCGATCGCGCCGTCAAGAACTACATCAAGGCCGCCGGCAAG
>JAGQSL010000164.1:0-179 GCA_020439525.1 Acidimicrobiales bacterium
TCGAGCTTCTGCATCGTGACCCGCAGACCCCGCGCCTTCAGGAGCCGGCCCAGGGACGAGGCCGTGAGCCCCTTCCCGAGCGAGCTGGCCACCCCGCCCGTCACGAAGATGTGCTTCGTCATGGGCGGTCCTCCGTGTTCGATGCCGTCATCACCACGGGATCGCACCCTACCCCGGCG
>JAGQSL010000164.1:276-19016 GCA_020439525.1 Acidimicrobiales bacterium
CCGATGATCGCCCCGGAGTCGTTCAGCAGGCTGCCGAGGACCGCCGCCACGAGCAGTGCCCGCAGCCCGGCCGGCAGCGTGGGGAAGCCCGCCACGATGCGAGCCAGGGGGCGATCGGGGTGCTGGCGGAGGAACCACCAGAGCAGCAGGCCCACCGGGATCGCCAGGACCCAGACCGAGCCGGTCGAGACCTCGAGGTTGGCGACCAGCTTCCGGTGCACCACCGACGTGAGCGGGTCGAGGCCCTCGTCGCCGATGCGCTCGAGCAGGCGGCCGAGGTGCCCGCGGTCGTCGACCGGGCGGGCCAGGTCGAGCGCGCCGAACACGGCGATGGCCACGGCGGTCGCGCCGGCGCCCACCGCCAGGGTGCGGACGCGGATCCTGGTGCCGCGGACCGCGAACCAGAACGTGGCGGCGGCGGGGGTGAAGGCGAGGACGCCTCCCACGTCGGACCCCCAGACGGGCACCCCCAGCACGAGGATCGTCGTCCCCATGGCCGCCATCGCCGCCCCGACCCCTCGTCGGCCGGGCACCACGAGCGCGAGCCAGGCGGCGAGCAGGCACGTGGCCGCCGCAAGCTGCGCGTACGAGTAGTTCGAGATCCCGTAGAGGCGGGAGTTGCCGGTGGCCGAGTAGCCGAAGGCCGCGCTCAGGCTGAGGTGCGACCCGGTGACCACGTCGATGACCAGCACCAGGGCCATCAGCGCCAGCACGACGATCAGGGGCCGGCGCGAGCGGGGGCGGCCCCGCCCGGCCACCGACGCCACCGCTCCCACCGCCACCGCCAGGCCCGCGATCGTCGCGAGCGCGCCGGCCTCGCCGAGGTCCTCCAGTGGCAGCAGCCGAGCGAGGTACGACGCGGGCAGCACGGCGAGGACGACGCGGGCGGCGACGCCGATGGCCCGCCGCGCCCTCCCCGACCAGGCGTTGGCGTGGGCGGCGATCGCCGCGGCGACCACGAGGGCGCCGCCGACGACCGCGAGCAGGCTCGTGGGGGTGAGCAGGTGCTCGCGGAAGCGGGAGGACCGGTTGAGCTCGACGAGGTGATCGATGCGGCGCTCGAGCGGTGCGGGGTCGCGGACGACCAGCCCCGGTCGGCCCTCCATCGACTCGGGCCGCGAGATGCCGAGCTGGTCGAGGAAGGTGGGAGCGAGGTCGACGAGGGTCAGGAAGCCGGCCCGCTGCGTCGAGGCCGACCGCAGGTAGCCGGGGGCGCCACCGGGCGGGCGCAGGGCCACGGCCGTCAGGTCGCGGTCGCCGGCCTGCAGGTACGGCGCCACCACGACGACGGCGTCGCGCTCGAGGTCCACCGATGCCAGCAGCCGGCCGACGAGGTCGTCGGTCGCCGTGAGGGCGTCGGCCCACATCCGCTGGTAGCGCTCGTCGTCGACCAGCGGTCGGTAGCGCAGCGCCCGCGCCAGGTCGGACGCCTCCACCACCACCACGCCCGGTCCCGGGGTCGCCCAGGCCCGGTCGAGCTCGCCGACCACCGCCTTCGGGTCGAGCCGCACGCCGAAGGGCCAGCTGGGGTCCTCCACCAGCAGCTCGGGGTCGAGCGCGCCGCCGCCGCCGACCACGCCCCGCCCGTCGGCCGCGGCCAGGCCCACCTGGCGCTCGTAGGACTCCCCCACCGTGTCGAGCCCGTCGGCGTTGCCGATCGCTGCGATGGAGGCACCCCCGTCGCCGAGGGCGTCGGCCAGGGCGCCGAGCTCGGTGCCGTAGGGCTGGCGGGCGTTGGCGCGCTCGAGGCCGGGCCACGCCAGGGCGACCGCGGCGCCGTCGGCGGCCTCGCCGGTGCGCCGCCGGAAGATGTCGCCGGCCACCGAGCCGCTCGCCTCCTCCTCCAGCCCGAGCACCTGCCCGTCGACGCCGGCCACGGTGGCGGCCCGGCTTCCCGCCGACAGGGTCAGGTAGGCGTCGCCGGGGCCCGAGCGGGGCCGGGTGCTGCGAGGGGCCAGGCCGGCGAGCGCCGAGTCGGCGAGCACCGCCCGGAGGGCCGGGAGGTCGTGATCCTGCAGGTCGGCCCAGGTCACCCCCGGGACCGAGATCACGAGGACCTTCCGGGCCACGGGCGGGGAGGGATCGGCGCCGACCTCCGTGGCCCCGGCGAGCACGGGCACCACCGCCAGGACCAGCAGCAGCGCCAGGGCGACCAGGCGAGGTCGTGCCGAGCTCGTCATCCGCCGGCCTCCGGACGCCGTCGACCGAGGCGATCCGCGGCGCGCAGCGGCGGCGTCCGATCGATGACGCGGCTGAACGACACCACCTCCGAAGCGAGGGTGAGCGCCAGCAGGATGGCGGCGACCACCGCTCGCGCACCCGGGCCGAGGACGAGCACGGCCGCCACGCCGAGGCCGGCGCCGAGCGCGTTAGCCCCGGTGTCGCCGATCATCGAGCGCTCGGCGAGGTCGGCGCGCAGCAGCCCGGCCGCACCGCCGGCGACGACCGCCACGGCGAGGCCGGCCGCCGAGGTGCCCGCCACGATGGCGAGCGGCGCCCACGCCAGCAGGCCCACCTTGATCGTGCGCCCCGGCGCCCGGTCGAACAGGTTGGCCAGGTTGGCCGCCAAGGCGATCAGGGCGGCGTCGACGATCGTCTGGACGGGTCGGTCCGCGCCGAGCACCGCCGCCGCGACCAGCGCGAACGAGGCGCCGCCGGCGAGCTTGATCGCGCCGGTGGTGATGCGACCGTGCAGGGCGGCTCGGACGTGGCCGGCCAGCCCCTTCTCGGCATCGTCACCGAGGACGTCGTCGATGAGCCCGAGGGTCCCGAACGCTACGACGACCGCCACCACCAGCAGCCGATCGGGCGCGGTCGCCCCGTCGGAGGCACCGAGCAGCTCGATGACCGTCCGGGCCCCTTCGACCAGCACGACGGCGACGACGAGCAGCAGCCCCGCCGCCGTGGCGAGCTCGTGGTCTCGGTAGTTGCGCCGCGCGAGCACCGGCCGGGCGAGGACCTCGCGTCCCCCGGCCTCGAGGGCCAGCACGACCAGCAGGCCGACGAGGAAGGCGAGGACGACGGTCATGCCGGAAGCCGCCGCAGCACGAGGACCGGGACGAGCACGATGAGCATGGTCGCCGGCACCGCGATCGAGGAGTCGTTCGCCACCGTCCCGAGCAGGGCCAGCACGGCCACCCCGTAGGCCAAGGCCACGTCGGCGCTCGCCCAGCCACGGGTGCGGAGCTGGGCCAGGCGTTCGCTGCGGGCGAGCCGGGCCTGCGCGACCGCAGCGACGACCAGGCCGACCGCACCGATGGCGAGGATCGTGCCCCCGCTCCCGAAGCTGGCCTCGGCCCGCCGCCAGAGGGTGGTCGCCACCGACCCGAAGCGGCCACCGGCAGCGTCGGCGCCGAAGCGAGCGAGGTGCGTCTGGGATCCGGCCGGCAGCGCGGCGTCCAGCAGCCCGAAGGCGACGACGACCGCCGCCCCCGCTCCGAGCGCGCCCAGCACGTGGACCCAGCCGATGCGCACCTCGCGCAGGGCGAGGACCACCAGGACGAACGCCGGCACGGTGGCCACCACGCCGCCGACGTCGGCGCCGAGCACCGGCGCACCGTCGACCACGACGACCGCGACGAGCAGCGCGACCGTGGCCGGGAGCGCCCGCGAGCCCCACCGGTCGTGAGCGAGGACGGCGAGGGCGACCGCAGCCGTCGAGAAGAGCGCGAACGCCAGGTTCCCGAGACCGGTGAACCGGCCGGCGACGGCCATCGAGTACCCGAAGGTGGCGTTGACCTGGAGTGGCGCGCCGAGCACCACGTCGACCGCGGTCAGCACCACCACCGACGCGACCGCGACCATCGGTGCGATCGCCGGCACCCGGCGCTCCGCGGCGAGGGACGCGGCGGCGACCGCGACGGCGACCAGGGCGACGACAGCGACGAAGGCGGCGACGTGCGTCCGAGCCGCCGGGACCCCGGCCGCCACGAAGGTCCCCGGCACCACGCCGATCGCCGCGAGCGCGATCGGCCGCAGGGCTCGGCGCAGCCCGCTCGGGAGCCGGTCGGCGCGGGCGACGCCGAGGACGAGGAGGCCCAGGCCGAGGGTGATCGCCGCCACGACCCACGGCAGTCGACGGTCGCGGACGCCGGCTGCCTCCGCCTGCTGCTCGAGCCGAGCGACGCGGTCCCCTCCCGCCGAGGCCACCTCGAAGGGACGCCCCTCGATGTCGTCGGGGGGATCGAGCCCGACGAGGTCCACGACGGTGGCCATGGCGTCGGCGAGCGAGACGTACCCGTCGCGTCGGGTGGACGCGGACCGGAGCAGGCCGGGCTCGACGCCTGGTGCCTGGAGCGCCACCACGCCGAGCGTCGACGCGCTCGTGGGTGTCACCACGAGGACGGCGTCGGTGGCGGGATCCACCCGATCGAGCAGCTCGCCGACGAGCTCGTCCGAGGAGCGGACGGCCTCGGCCCGGAGGCGGTCGGCCTGCTGGGGCGTCGCGCGACGCGCGTACGCGGTGGCGCGCGCCAGGTCCGACGCCTCGACCAGCACCACCGACGGCCCCTCCCCGGCCCACACCGCGTCGAAGGAGCGGAGCACCTCGGCCGGGTCGAGGCGACGGCCGAAGGCGGCGCTCGGATCGTCGACGAGCAGGTGGCGCCCCACCGTCCCGGCCGGCACCTGCCCGTCGGCTCCCATCAGCATCGTGGCCGCGCTCCGTCCGTAGGCGCTGGGCGGCGGCGCGAGGTCCGGAGGGAACCCTTCGGCGGCATCGGCGTTGGCGATCACGGCGCGACCGACGCCGGCGGCGTCGAGGAGGTCACCGAGGCGTCCGATCCGAGCACCGAAGGCCGAGTGCTCGTTCGCCTCGGCCGTGGCCCCCACCGGGAGGTAGGCGATGGCGCTCGGGCCCTCGCCAGAGCGCCGCGCCACGAGCTCGTCGACGGGCACGCCACCACGGCGCTCGTCGGCGTCCAGGGCGACGCCGGCATCGTCGGCCGGGACGACGGCGCGCGTGCCGGCTCCCATCGTCAGGTACGCCTCGGCGGGTGCGGCCCCGCGACGGCCGACCCTCGTGGACACCTGGCCGATGGCTGCCTGCTCGACGAGGGCTCCGAGCGCCGGCGCGTCCGACGAGCGGAGCTCCTCCCAGCTCAGCTCCGGCACGCTCACGACGAGGACCCGCCGGACCGAGGGGACCGGTGCGGCCTCCGGCCGGCGATCGACCACGAGCAGCGACACCACCACCAGGAGCACGACGGCTCCGCCGGCCGCGAGCGCGCGCCTCACCCGCCGCCCCCGGCGCCCTCGACCCCGGCCACGGGGATGGCCGCGACGTGGACGGACGAGCGCGAGGCGAGACGGCCCCGGAGCCCGCCGGCGACCGCCGCAGCACCGAGGAGCGCCGTCGCCACCAGCGCGGCCCCGAGGCAGGCCAGCAGGTCGGAGGCCCGCGTCGGGTCGGCGCCGGCGATCGCTCGCCCGGCGGTCCACGCCGCGGCGGCTGCGACCGCCCCGGCCAGCGCCAGCGGGGCGAGCAGGCGAGGCACGACCGGACCGCCCAGGCGCCGGGAGAGCAGCACGCTCAGCACGACGGCCCCCACGAGGTGGGCCGCGGAGTGGGCCGCGCCGATCAGGGCGATCCGCGCCGTCCCGTGGGTCAGCGGCGCACCGATCGCCATGGTGGCGGCACCGGCACCCGCCACGACCAGCGCCACCTGGCCCGGCGTGCGGCTGTCGTCGAGGGCGTAGGAGGCCCGGGCCAGGAGCAGGAACGCCCCGTACGGCAGGAGCCCGACCGCCAGGGTGCCGAGGGCGGCGGCGAGCAGCGCCGGGCCGTCCCCGACCCCGGCCCGGCCCACCGAGACGATCCGCATGGCCGGGGCCGCGACGGCCACCAGCACGGCGGTGACGGGGACCAGGGCGAGGGCGATGCGCTCCACGGCCCAGCGCACCGATCCGGTGAAGCGCTCGAGGTCGCCCGACCGGGCCTCGACCACGAGCTCGGGGAGGATCGCCGTGTGGACCGGTTGGGAGAGGATCGCGTACGGCGCGAGGAAGAACACCCAGGCCGCCTGGTAGGCCACGACTCCGCCTTCGACCGCGGCGCCGACGAGCAGCGATCCGGCCAGGAGCACGCCGGCGCTGCTGTGGAGGACCACCCCCCACCCGGCGCGACGCAGCGCCGGTCCCACCCCGGGGTGGAGGTTCCGGAGCCGTGGGCGCAGGTGGAAGCCCGACGCTCGGCAGGCGATGACGATCACGCCGGTGAACGCCACCACCCCACCGGTGCCGGCGGCGGCCAGGAGCGCTCGCTCGCCCAGGGTGAGATCGAGCGTCGGCGTGGCGTCGGTCGCCTGGCGGAGCACCAGCAGGCAGCCGACCATCACCACGGTGTTCGCGATGGGAGCGGCGGCCACGGCGAGGAACCGCTGGCGTGCGTGCAGGACGCCGGTGGCGACCGTCGCGGCGGCGTAGAGCACCACCTGGGGGATGAAGAAGACGAGGAGGAAGGAGATGAGCCGGCGCTGGTCGTCGGCCACCTCGGCGGGGACGCCGAGGGTGAGCAGGCGGGCCAGCACCGGCGCCGCCGCCACCCCCACGACGGCCACGACCCCGAGCCCGCCCATCGCCACGCCCAAGACGCCTCCGGCCACCGCCTCGGCCTCGCCTCGGCCCCGGGCGAGCAGGTCGACGAAGACCGGGACCAGTACGGACGACAGCGCCCCGGCGGCCACCAGCTCGAAGACGACGTTGGAGACCGAGTTGGCCGACTGGAAGGCGTTGCCGAGGTAGGTGGTGCCGAGCACCGCGGCGACCACGAGGACCCGGCCGAACCCGACCACCCGCGAGACGGCGGTGATGGCGCCCATCCCCGCCGCGGACCGGAGGGTCGACGCCTCGGTCATGGCGACGGGGGGAGCACCGCCGACGCGCCGTCGGCCTGGCCGTAGTGGCCCGGCTCGACCGACCCGAGGTCCGCCACCGAGAAGGTGGTGGCCACGAGCCCGGCGAAGGTCTCCAGGTCGTCGACCGTGGTGTACCGCTTCGCCCGAGCATCGTCGTCCCGCAGGCGTCGCACGATGGTCGGCGCCACCTCCTCGCCGTCCTCGGCCGGGCGCTGCGTCGACGCGACGATGACCGCGGGCAGCGCGGCGGCGTCGGCATCGTCGGGGAGCAGGGCCAGCAGCAGGTCGGTGTCGGCCGGCTCCGGGTCGGCCGAGCCCACGAACACGTACCGGTACCCACCCTCGGCGAGCAGCGGGTCGTCGTCGGCGTACTGCGGGCCCGGCTCCAGGTCGACGAACCCCCGATCGAGCAGGGCGCGCAGCTCGTCGGGCTCGGTCCCGTCCCCCGTGGCGGGCTCCTCGTCGTCGACCGCGGTCGTCGTGGTGGTCGACGCCTCACCGTCGTCGGCGACGGTCGTGGTGGTCGCATCGTCGGCGCCCTCGTCGTCGGCCAGAGGCGTCCCCGCATCTGCGAGGGCCGTCCGCAGCGCCTCGGTGGCGGCGTCGCGCAGCTCGATCGGGGTCGGATCGACCAGGCCGAGCGCGGCGGCGAGGTCGTCGTCGGACTCGGTCCCGGACGCGAGGCGCTCCCGGAGCACGAGCGTCCCGCGCAGGTCGGCACCGCTGCGCTCGAGCACGGACCGGAGGGCGTCGAGCTGGCGGTCGTCGACCCCTTGGTCGGCCACCAGCAGCACCCGCTGGTCGGTGAGGGAGCCGCCGAGCAGGCGATCGGTGCCCAGCAGCAGCAGGGCGTCGTCGCGCGCCTCGGCGTCTTCGGCCTGCTGCTCCAGCTCGGCGATGCGGGCCTTGGCGTCGC
Organism: Acidimicrobiales bacterium; assembly: GCA_020439525.1. Taxonomy (GTDB): domain Bacteria; phylum Actinomycetota; class Acidimicrobiia; order Acidimicrobiales; family Iamiaceae; genus Aquihabitans. The sequence continues at coordinate 8,047 of JAGQSL010000164.1, forward strand.
CGATGCGCTGCTCGGCATCGGCGATGTTCCGGTTCAAGACGTCGACGGTGGCCCCGTCGAGGAACGTGCTCCCGAGCGCGATCCCGATGCCGAGCGCGAGGAAGACCGCCGTGATGGAGACGATGTGGTAGCGGATGTTGATCATCGGGCCTCGGTCAGCGCAGCGGCAGGGACAGGCCGCGCAGGACGGTGCGGACGGGCTCGCTCGCCAAGCTCAAGATCACGAGGCAGATGATGGCCGCCAGGACCATCCAGACGAGGTCGCGGCCGCGCACCCGGGTGTCGTAGAGCCGGTTGACCCCCTTGGCGTCGACCAGGATCGGGCCGACCTTCATCCGTACCAGGAAGGTCGAGGCCATCCCCGGCCGGCCCTTGTCGAGGAAGTCGGCCATCGACGAGTGGGTGCCGACGGCCACGATCAGGTCGGCGCCCTTCTCGAAGGCGACCAGCATGGCGATGTCCTCCGACGTGCCGGCGGACGCGAACACCACGTGGGGCAGCCCGAGCTGCTCGAGCAGCTCGGCCCCGGGGGCATGGCCGTCGGCGTAGCCGTGCACGACGAGCGCCGCCCCGCACCGGAGGGCGCGCTCGGACACCGAGTCCATGTCGCCGATGATCACGTCGGGACGGAGCCCGAGCTCCAAGATGGCGTCGGCCCCGCCGTCGACGCCCACCAGCAGCGGCCGCTGCTCCTTGAGGTAGCCCGAGCGCCGCAGCAGCTGCAGGTCCTGCTTGTAGTCGACGCCGCGGACCACCAGCAGGACCTGTCGCCCCCGGAACTCCACCGGGATGTCGGGGATGACCGGGTCGTCGAGCAGGAGGTGGCCCTCGGTGCGGAGGTAGCTGAGGGTGTTCTCGGCGAACCGCTGGAGCTCGTCGCCCATGTTCCGGCGCGCGTGCTCCAGCACGGCGCCGAACGAGGCGGTGCCCTGCCGCGCGCCCACGGCCACCACCTCGCCGTCGCGGAGCACCCGATCGCCGTCGATCGTCAGCACGTCGCCGTCCGCGAGCGTCGCCATGACCGCGGGCCCGACCCCGTCGACCACGGGGATGCCCGCGGCCGGCAGCAGGAGCGGTCCGGCGTTGGGGTACCGGCCCGAGATGCAGTCGGCCGCGTTGATCACGGCGCGCACGCCGGCGGCGAGCAGCGCCTCGGTGGCCACGGTGTCGAGGTCGAGGTGGTCGATCACCGCGATCTCCCCGGGCAGGAGGCGCCGGGCGAGGTCCTTCGTCCGGCGATCCACCCGGCACGGCGCCGTGAGCGCGGGCACCACCGCCGGCAGCTGGTCGATGGCGGGCTCGCCGGGCAGGGGTTCTCGATCGGTCATGGCTCGGCTCCGCATCGTTGCGGTCGTTCGGCGCCCGGCTGCGCGCGGGGTCGCCGCCCCGACCGCTGCGTCGTCCCCAGCCTACGCGCCCCGTGCCACCTGGTGGCCTGGCGGTTCACCGGCCCCGCACCGCGGCGGCCCGCTCGAGGAGCTCGTTGGCCGCGTCGCGCACCCGTTCGCTCTCGGGCGTCCCCGAGAGCATCCGCGAGAGCTCGACGACCCGGGCGTCGTCGTCGAGCGCGACCGCGGTGGCGAGGGTCCGGTCGCCTCGAGCCGACTTGCGGACCGAGATCTGCGCGTCGGCGAACGCCGCCACCTGGGGCAGGTGCGTGACCACGAGCACCTGGTGGTCCGCACCCAGCTCGGCCAGGGCGCGCCCCACGGCCAGCGCAGCTTGGCCGCCGATCCCGGCGTCGACCTCGTCGAAGACGAGGACCGGAGGCGCCATGGCCAGGACGAGGCGCAGGGCCAGCATCGTGCGCGCCAGCTCCCCGCCCGACGCCACCCGAGCCAAGGGCCCGGGCGTCGACCCGGGGTTGGCCGCCAGGAGGAAGGTCACCTGGTCGCCGGGATCGACCTCGCCCACCTCGACCTCGACGCGCGCCGAAGCCATGGCGAGCTCGGCGAGGTGCGCCTCGACCGCCCGAGCCAGCGGCTCGGCAGCGGCGCGCCGCGCCCGCCCGACGGCGGCGGCGGCGATCGCCTCGGCATCGGCGGCCTCGCGAGCCTGGGCGTCCAGCGCTGCCGCGCGAGCGTCGTGGCCCTCGAGGTCGGCCAGCCGCTGCTCGAGCGCTCGGTGGAAGGCGATCACGTCGGCCAGGGTGCCGGACCCGCCATCGCCACCGTCGGGCATCGGCGCCGAGCCGTACTTCCGCCGGAGCTCCACCAGCAGCTGCCGTCGCTCGCGCACCGTCGCCAGGCGCTCCGGGTCGTCCTCGATCTCCTCGCCGGCGCCTCGCAGCTCGGCGACGAGGTCGGCCACCTCCGCCTGCGCGGCGCGAAGGCGCTCGGCGAGGGCCGAGAACGGCGCTCGTCCGTCGACGGCGCTCACCGCCACCCCGAGCGCGTCGGACGCCCCGCCCTCGCCGGCGAGGGCCGCCACGGCGCCGGCCGCCGCCTCCTGGTGGGCGAGGGCGTCGGCCAGGCGGTCCTCCTGCTCGTTGAGCACCCGATCCTCGTCGGGGTCGCGCAGGGAGGCGGCATCGAGCTCGGCGAGCTGGTAGCGCACGAGATCGAGCTCGCGGGCCCGGGCGCCGGCATCGCCGCCCAGCAGGGCCAGCTCGGCGGCGATCTCGGTGCGCCGGGCTCGGGCGGCGCGGAGGGGCTCGAGGTCGATGGCGCCGAAGCGGTCCAGCGCATCTCGCTGCACGGAGGCGCGCAGGAGCGACTGGTGGTCGTGCTGGCCGTGGAGGTCGACCACCGACCGGGCGCGCTCGCCGACCGAGCTCGCCGTGGCGAGGCGGCCGTCGAGGTACGCGCGCGAGCGGCCATCGGCCGGGATGACCCGGGTGAGCACCACCTCGTCGCCGTCGATCTCGAAGCGGCCCTCGACGATCGCCTCGGCACAGCCGTCGCGCACGAGGCCGGGATCGGCGCGGCCGCCGAGCAGGAGCTCGATGGCCCCCACCAGCAGCGTCTTGCCGGCGCCCGTCTCCCCGGTCAGCGCCGTGCACCCTGGGCCGAGCACCAGGCGGACGTGCTCGATGATCCCGAGGTCGGTGACCGCCAGCTCGAGGAGCTGACCGGTGGGCGGGGTCGGGCTCATCGGTCGCTGAGGCCGAACTTGGCCTTCAGCACCTGGTGGAAGGAGCGTCCCCCGAACCGCGCGAAGCGCGCCGGATCGGGGGCGGCGGTGATCGTGATGCGTCGTCCGACCGCGACCAGGCCGTGGGGTTGGCCGTCGATCACCAGCGCGGCGTCGCGGTCGCCCCCGACGCTGACCTCCACCACGCTCGACGGTCCGAGCACCAGCGACCGGTCGAAGAGGGTGTGGGGCGACACCGGCGTGGCGATCAGGGCCCGGTGCGACGGATCGACGATGGGGCCCCGGGCCGAGAGGGAGTACGCCGTGGAGCCCGTGGGCGTGGCGACGATCAGCCCGTCAGCCACGTAGCTCGTGAAGTAGCCACCGTCGATGTCCACCGAGAGCCGGACCGTGCGCCCGAGGTCCTGCTTCTCGATCACGACCTCGTTGAGGGCGAGGGGCAGCGAGCGACCGTCGTCGGTGGCGCACGCGACGAGCATCCGCTCCTGGATGCGGTGCCGGCCGGCGAAGTACGCGCCCAGGGCGTCCTCCCAGCTGTCGGGCTCGACCTCGGCCAGGTAGCCGAGCTCGCCCAGGTTGATCCCCAGCACGTCGGCGTCGGCCTCGGCCGCCCAGCGGGCCGCGCGCAAGACGGTGCCGTCGCCACCGATGGCGAGCACGAGGTCGACCGGTCCGTCGGCGTCGGCGTCGTCGTCGACCACCCGATGGTCGCGGCGGCCCAGCCAGGCGCGAACGGTGTCGGCGAGGGCGACCGCCTCGGCTCGCCCCGAGTGCACCACCAGCCCGACGGTGCTCACCCGCGCGCCTCGGCCACGGCGGCGGCGATCGCGGCCTCGACGGGCACCGAGCTGGCGGTGGCACCGAGACGGGCGTGCACGAGGAACTCGACGTTGCCGTCGGCGCCGCGGAGGGGGGAGGCCATGATCCCCATGATCGCGGCTCCGAGCCCGGTGAGCGCGCCAAGGACCTCGACCAGCACGCGCTCCCACACCTCGGCGTCGGTGACGATGCCACGGCCCCGCGCGACTTCGGCCCGCCCCGCCTCGAACTGGGGCTTGACGAGCCAGATCAGCTCGGCGCCCGGCGCGGCGAGGGCGACCAGCGCCGGCGCGACCGTGCGCAGGGAGATGAACGACAGGTCGGCCACCACCGCCTCGAAGGGAGCCCCGAGGTCGCCGGGCACGAGGTGGCGCACGTTGGTGCGCTCACGGACCACCACCCGCTCGTCGGTGCGCAGCCGCTGGTGCAGCTGTCCTCGGCCCACGTCGACGGCCACCACCTCCGCGGCGCCGGCCTGGAGGGCGCAGTCGGTGAAGCCGCCCGTGGATGCGCCGGCATCGAGGACGCGCCGTCCGGTCAGGTCGACCCCGAACCGATCGAGGGCGCCGGCCAGCTTCTCGCCCCCGCGCCCGACGAAGCGCGCTCGAGGCCCAGCCACGACGATCGCCTCGTCGGGGGCGACCAGGCGCGACGGCTTGGCGGCCGGCGCACCGGCCACCACCACCTCGCCTCGCTCGATCGCCTCCCGGGCCCGCTCGCGACTCGCGACCAGGCCGCGGCGGACGAGCTCGGCGTCGAGCCGTCGCCGCGTGGCCGTCGGGTCCTCAGCCGGCCTTGGGAGCCGACTTCTTGGCCGCCGACTTCTTCGCGGCGGTCTTCTTGGCCGGAGCCTTCTTGGCGGCAGCCTTCTTGGCCGGGGCCTTCTTGGCGGCGGCCTTCTTCGCGGGAGCCTTCTTGGCGGCGGCCTTCTTGGCCGGAGCCGGCTCGGAGGCCTCGGGCGCCGACGGGCGGATGGCGGCGATCAGCTTCTCGAGGCGGGTCACGTCGGCGATCGTGGCCAGCCCGAGGCTCTCGGCCGACGACGCGATCTCGCGCCGGACCTGGTCGATGAGCGCCTCGGTGTTCTTGCGGCTGCGCTCGACGAGGTCGGTGACGACCGCCTGGGCCTGCTCGGTCTGGACCTCGCCGGTCTTCACCAGGTCCTTCACGAGGGCCTCGGCCTTGGCCTGGGTCATCGAGGTGAAGGACATGCCCGCGTCGAGGTACTTCTTGAGGGGATTGGTCTGAGCCATGAGAAAAGCGTATCGACGCGAGCGATGTGCTTGCAAAAGTTTGCACCCGGGGCCCGGTCGAGGCGGTGGGCCGCGCCTGCTAGGCAGGAGGCGTGCCTCGCTTCGCGCCCTTCGCCGGCCTCCGCTACGACCCCGCCCGCTTCGCGCCCGACGACGTGACGGCGCCCCCCTACGACGTGCTCTCCCCGGCCGACCGAGCCGCGCTCGTCGCCCGCGATCCCCACAACGCGGTGCTCGTCGACCTTCCCGTCGAGCAGGACGGTCCCGATCGCTACGACGCCGCCGGGGCACGCCTCCGGGCTTGGCAGGCCGAAGGGGTGTTGGTCCAAGACCCCACGCCCGAGCTCACGGCGTACCGCATGACGACGACCGACGACCTCGGCCGCCCGGTCGCCACCCTGGGGGTGCTGGGGGCGCTGGAGCTCAGCCGGCCGGGCGAGGGCCAGATCCTCCCCCACGAGCACACGACCCCCAAGGCCAAGAGCGACCGCCTCGACCTCCTGCGAGGGACCCGGGCCAACCTCTCGGCGATCTGGGGCCTGTCGCTCGCGCCCGGGCTGACGGCGCTGCTCCCCGCGGACGAGGCGCCCTTCCAGTCGTGGACCGATGAGGACGGCACCCTCCACGAGACGTGGCGGATCGCCGATCCTGCGGCGATCCGGGCGATCGGCGACGCGATCGGCGGGGCTCCGCTGGTGATCGCCGACGGCCACCACCGGTACGAGACGAGCCTCGCCTACCGCGACGAGCGCCGGACCGCCGATGGCGGTGCGGCGGGCGCGGCCGAGTCCACCCTGTGCTACGTGGTGGAGCTCAGCGACGAGCAGCTCACCGTGCGCCCCATCCATCGCCTCGTGCACGGCTTCGCCGGCGACGACCTCGCCGAGCGCCTCGGCGCCCTCCCGGGTGCCGCCGTCGTGGGGACCGCCACGGCCGACGAGGTCGCCGACGGGCGGGTGCTCGTGCGCCTCGACGAGCTCGATGCCGTCGCGGTGGTGGGCGCCGACGGCACCGCCACGCTCGTGCACCTCGATCCGGCCCGCCACCCCGAGCTCGACGACCTCGACAGCGCCCGGGTCGCGGCCGCGCTCGAGGAGCTGGGCCCGCACGAGCTCCACTACCAGCACGGCACCGATCGGGCCCAGGCCGCCGTGCGCGCCGGCGAGGCTGACTGGGCGATCCTCATCCGACCGGTCACCGTCGCCGCCATCGAGGCGAACGCCCACACCGGCCACCGGATGCCGCCGAAGAGCACCTTCTTCCACCCCAAGCCCCGCACGGGCATCGTGTTCCGCCTGTTGGACTGAGCCCGAGGTTCAGAGGCCGCCGGCGTGGGCCGGCGGCCACATGATGAAGAAGGCACGGCCCACCACGAGGTCCTCATCGATCGGACCGAAGCACCGTCCGTCGTGCGAGTTGACCCGGTTGTCGCCCATGACGAACAGCTCGCCGTCGGGGACCTCCCAGCCCTCGGTGGTGTCGAGGCCGGTGAGATCGACGCTCGGTTGGAGGCACGAGCCGTCGTAGACCGTGTCGAGCCCGTGGACGTAGGGCTCATCGAGCTCGCGCCCGTCGATGCGGACCGTTCCATCCAGGATCGACACGTGGTCGCCGGGGAGCCCGACGACGCGCTTGATCAGGTCCTTGACCTCGTTGGGCGGTTCGGTCGGCGGCCGCTCGAAGACGATGACATCGCCGCGGTTCACGTCGTGGAACCGGTAGGAGAGCTTGTTGACGAGCACCCGGTCGTTCTCGACGAGGGTGGGCGACATGGAGGGAGACGGGATCCAGAACGTCTGCAGGACGAAGGTCCGGATCACGACGGCGATCACGATCGCGCCGGCGATGACCGCGATCCACTCGATCGTGTTGCGCGTCGGCGACTTGGCCTTCGGCGCCACCTCGACGTCCTCGACGGGGTCGACGGTCACCGTCGTCACCCCGCCCGGGTCGGCTTCGCGCGCCCGCCGGCGGGCCACCCCATCGGGCTCGGCGGCCTCCGGGCGCGCCGGCTCGTTGGGGTCGGGGGTCACGGAGCGAACCTAGCGCGCCGCCCCGAGCGCCCCGACCTCACCCCCGGTAGCGAGCGAGGACGCGCGCCGCGGCGGCCGCGACCAGGTCGGTCGAGCCCAGCTCGGGGTCGATGGCCACGACCCGGGCGTCGGGCCCGAGGCGCAGCAGCAGCCGTTCCAGCCAGGGCGTGGCGGTCACCGCCAGCGTGGCGCGCGTCCAGCCGTCGGCGCGCTCCTCGGCCTCGAGGATGGGGTGGGCTTCGGCCACCCAGCGGGCGTTCGGCGCCAGGTCAAGCACCACCTGCGGCGCGTCGTGGCCGACGCCGAGCGAGGCCTCAAGGTCCTTCGGCGGGGGCTGGGTGCGAGGTGCGTCGAGGACCTCGAGATCCTCGATGCGGTCGATGCGGAAGTGGCGGGGCGCACCCGGGTCGTGGGCCCACCCGGCGAGGTACCACGTGCCCCGATCGGGGAAGAGCACCCACGGATCGACCTCCCGGCGCGCCACCGCGTCGCGCCCGTAGGTCCAGTAGGTGAAGGCGACCCGGCGATCGTCGGCCGCGGCGCGCACGAGCTGCCGGCCCACCTCGCCCCCATCGGGGTCGAGGTCGACGTCGACGGCCTGGCCGGGCTCGATCCCGAGGAGGGCGGCGAGCTTGGCGAGGGCCCGCTGGAGGGGGCCGGCGAGGCCGGGGTCGTCGGCGCGGTCGACGAGCACGTCGGCGGCCGCGACGAGGGCCAGCCCCTCGGCCGGGGTGAGGCGGAGGGGCCGCCGGAAGGCGAACAGCCGGACGAAGACCAGCCCATCCTCGATGAACACCTCGAAGGGCATCTCGTCGTAGTGGGTGGCGTCGGCTCCGATCATCGACGCCAGCTCGAGCTCGCGCGCCAGCTCGGCCTGCTTCAGGCGGAAGCGCTGGCAGAGCTCGTCGACCGGCACCCCGTCGGGATGGCGCGCCGCCCACTGGAGCACGGCGAGCAGCCGCTGCACGCGCCCCGCCGCGGTGATGCGCGGGCCGCTCACAGCGTCGATCCCCCCTCGGCCACGAGTGCCTCGAGCCACGCGACCACCTCGGCGCGCAGGTCGGCCGGCGCCCGGACCTCCGCACGATCGAGGTAGCTCAGCAGCCACGATCGGAAGCCCTCGCGGTTGGCGACGTCGAGGGAGACGACCAGGCCCTCCTCGTCGTCGCGCTGCACCGCCGCCGCGTCGACCTCGAGCCGGACGCTGTGCGCCACCGCCGGGTCGAACCAGATCTCGGCGCGCACGGGGTCGCTCCCCCCGCCGAGGACCCACGGGTCGAGCTGGAGGCCGGGCACCGCCTCCTCCGGCCGCTCGAACGCATCGGGTCGGTCGCCCGGGACGACGGTCCCCTCCACCCGGTCCATCCGGAACCACCGATCGTCACCCCGGGCTCGGTCGAACCCGTTCAGGTACCACCGGCCCCGAACGAACTCGAGGCGATAGGGGTGCACCTCGCGCTCGACCCCGCGGTAGGAGAAGCGCAGCAGCCGGCGCTCGGCCACGCCGCGGAACGCCGCCACCAGCGAGGGGTCGGCGGGCAGCTCGGCTCGGGGCTGGTCGGCTGCACCCGCGCCCAGCTTGAAGAGGGCGCGCTGACCGATCCCCCCGGCGAACCCGGTCACGGCGGCCGCCAGGTTCAGCGCCTCGAGCTCGTCGGGCTCGAGCCCCGGGTCGCGCAGCTCGTAGTCCGCCGCCCGGATGCGGTACCCGAGCAGCGGTGGGTCGGATCCGGGGATCGTCTCGACGAGGAGCGGCACCCCCATCTCGCGCAGGTCGTCCTTGTCGCGCTCGAACGCCCGCTTGAACGACGCGTCGTCGGCCGGGTACCCGGGCACCGTGGCTCGAAGGTGGTCGGCGCTCACCGCTCGCGGGGTGGCGAGCAGCAGGTTCATGAGCGTGAGGAGCCGCTCGATCTTGTCGGCGGGCGCCATCAGGAGGCCCCCAGCCTGGCGGCGAGGACGCCGGCGGCACCGGCCGAGGCGAAGTAGAGCGGATCCTCCGCCACGGTGCGGCCCATGGTGGTCACCTCGAGCCCGGCCGCGGCGAGCACCGAGCCCACCGATCCCGGGTCGACCCGATGCCAGCGGTGCCGGTCGTCGAGGGGCTCGAGGCCCGGAGCGAGGGCCACGTCGACCTCGGTGCGGACCGCGTCGAGCACCGTTCGGCTGTGGTGGCTGATACCCCGATGGCGCTCGCGGGGATCGCCCGAGGAGGCTCGCAAGCACAGGATGGGTCGGCCCCCGAGCCAGGCGGCGGCGTCGAGCGTCGGTGCCGCCTCGAGGCCGGTGAAGCCCAGGCGCGAGGCGGTGCCCGCCACCCCCGGGCCCATGGCGACGACCACGGCGTCGGCGCGCAGGCGGTGGCGGGCCAGGGCCAGCGCCGCGGGCACGTTGAGCGCCTCGAGGTCGCCGCCGAAGGCGTGGCCCGCGGTGACCGTGCCGCACAGCAGCCCCCGCTCGAGGAGGGCGGCCACCTGGTCGCTCAGGGCGAGCGGCAGCGCGGCACCGTCGGTCATGACGTGGGCGAGGCGACCCCCGGGCCGGTGCTGGGCGTAGAGGGCGGCGACGATCGGCAGCTGGCTGTGGACCGCGCACGCCACGACCGGCACCCCCTCGAGGTCGTCGACCACGCCCTCGTCCTCCTCGGCGGCGCCGGTGTCGACCTGGAGGCTGGTGTAGCGGAGCTTCATCAGGTGCCCGCGCCCCACCTCGGACCACGACGAGCGGGCCAGGTTCCAGTGCACGACGTGCCAACCGCCCGAGCCCAGCCCGAGGTCGACGGCGGTCGTGTTCACGACGATCCGGTCGCCCACCTCGATCGGCCCGGTCAGCTGCGTGAGCGCGTAGGCGCGCGAGCCGTCGTCGAGGCGCACCCGCCGGCACCCCTCGCGTCCGCCGAGGTCCTCGGCCACGACCGCTTCGCGGAACGTCGGCACGCCCTACAGCGAATCGATCAGCTTCTCGACCCGGTCGTCGTGGGCCTTGAAGGGGTCCTTGCACAGCACGGTGCGCTGCGCCTGGTCGTTGAGCTTCAGGTGCACCCAGTCCACCGTGTAGTCGCGCTTGCGCTCCTTGGCCCGACGGATGAACTCGCCGCGCAGCCGAGCCCGGGTGGTCTGGGGCGGCTGGTCGGTGGCCAGCTCGATCTCCTCGTCGTCGCACACCCGCTCCACCAGGCCCCGATCCTGCATCCGGTAGAAGAGGCCCCGCTCGCGGTTGATGTCGTGGTACTGGAGGTCCACCAGCGCCACCCGGGGATCGGACAGGGCCAGCCCGTGGCGCTCCCGGTACTGCTCGATCAGGTTGTGCTTGATGACCCAGTCGCACTCGCGGTCGAGCGAGAGCGGATCCCGCTCGATGCTGGTGACGGCGTGCTCCCAGGCCTCGAGGGCGGCCTTCTCCTCGGGGGTCAGCCCTCGGGTCTCGGCGAAGCGGATGGCGCGCTGGAGGTACTCGCTCTGGATGTCGAGCGCGGAGACCTCCCGACCGTTGGCCAGCCGCACCCGCCGGGTGCAGGTGATGTCGTGGCTGATCTCGCGGATGGCGCGGATGGGGTTCTCGAGGGTCATGTCGCGCAGCACCACGTTGGGCTCCTCGAGCATCCGGAGCAGCAGGCTGGTGGCGCCCACCTTCAGGAAGCTCGCGTGCTCGCTCATGTTGGAGTCGCCCACGATCACGTGCAGCCGGCGGTAGCGCTCGGCGTCGGCGTGGGGCTCGTCGCGGGTGTTGATGATCGGCCGGGAGCGCGTGGTGGCGCTCGAGACGCCCTCCC
>JAGQSL010000165.1:0-919 GCA_020439525.1 Acidimicrobiales bacterium
AGTAGCCGGCCATCGCCGCCTCGCTACGCAGCCAGACCTCGCCCACCTCGTCGGGCGGGAGGGGCGCGCCGTCGTCGCCGCGCACCTCGACGTCGATGCCCGGGCGGGGCCGGCCCACCGTGTGCAGCGCCTCGGCGTCGGGTGCATCGGGCGCGGTGCCGGTGCCCACGCCGCCCGACTCGGTGGACGACCAGCGGATGGAGTACGCCGCCGCGAACCGCCGCCGGGCCTCCTCGACGAGCGCCGGCGGGGAGGCCGCCCCGCCCATCACGATCAGCTGCACCGCCGAGAGGTCGCGCTCGTCGAAGCGCTCATCGCGCAGCAGCAGGGCCACCTGCGGGGCCACCCCGCCAAGGGTGGCGATGCGCTCGCGCTCGAGCAGGTCGAGCACGTCGCCCGCCCGCCAGCGCGCCAGCAGGTGGGTGGTCGTGCCCATCCGCAGGTACCAGGGCAGCTTGGTGGTGAACCCGACGTGGGCGAACTGGGTGGCGCCGTACTGCGGGATCGGCGTGGGACCGCCCTCGGCGGCGCCGACGTCGTAGCGGGTGACGGCACGCAGCTGGCGGTCGGTGAACCACGCACCCTTCGGCAGCCCGGTGGTCCCCGAGGTGAACACGATCGCCGTCGGCCGCTCGTCGTCGCCGGCCAACGGCTCCACCGTGCCGCCGGTGCGGACCAGGGCGCGCACGTCGTCGGCCTCGGCCAGCTCGATCGCCGGCTCCACCCGGTCGAGGCACGCCCCCCGCTCGACGGCCGTGAGCCTCGGGTTGACGCCGGCGGTGGCGGCACCGGCCTTGGCGGCGGCCACGTAGGCCACCACCCAATCGGACACGGAGGGAAGCGTGAGCGCCACGACGGCGCCGGGACCGACGCCCTCGGAGCGCAGCCCGGCGGCGACCTCGTCGCTGCGCCGGTGCAG
>JAGQSL010000165.1:1017-9224 GCA_020439525.1 Acidimicrobiales bacterium
CGCTCAGCCGCCGACGACCGTGGTGGAGGTGGTGGCCTCGCCCTCGTTGCCGCTCGGGATGGGCGTGCCGCCGTCGGTGCGGCCGCCGCAGGCCCCGAGGAGGGTGAGGAGGCCGGCGACGACGAGGCCGGCGGCGGCGGTGCGGGCGGTGCGGGTTCGACGGGTCACGGAGCGGCTCCCGGGCGGCGGATCCTCCTGCCATCCTGCCCGACCGTCCAGGCGTCGCCACCATCGGTCACCGGGCATGATGGGCCGCCCCATGGCGACCACCCCCACGCCCGTCGAGCTCACCAACGCCCAGGCCCGCCGCATCGCGCTCGGGGCGCAGGGCTTCGCCGAGCGCCGCCCGACCGGTGCGGTGGACCGCCGCCACGGCCGGCGCCTGCTCGATCGGGTGGGCGTGGTGCAGATCGATTCGGTCAACGTCGTGGTGCGCTCCCAGGAGCTGCCCCTCTTCGCCCGGCTGGGCCACCACCGTCGCGACCTCATCCCCAAGCTCACCGAGGCGGGCGACCTCTTCGAGTACTGGGCCCACGAGGCCTCGCACGTCCCGGTGGCCCTGCACCCGCTCCTGCGCTGGCGGATGGCCGACGCGCGCGAGGGCCGGGGGACGTGGGGCGGCGTGGCGGCCATCGCGCGCGACGAGCCGGCGCTCGTGGCCTCCGTGCTCGCCCAGGTGGCCGAGCGGGGGCCCATCACCACCTCGATGATCGAGGGCGGCGGCGAGCGCGGCGAGGGGATGTGGGGCTGGAGCCCGGGGAAGCGGGCGCTCGAGTACCTGTTCTGGAGCGGGCTGGTCACGGCCCGCCGGGGCGCGAACTTCGAGCGCTGGTACGACCTCCCCGAGCGGATGCTCCCGGCCGCCGCCCTCGACCCGCCCACGCCCGACCCGCTCGACGCCAAGCGCGACCTGCTCGTGCTCGCCGCCCGCAGCCACGGGGTGGGCACGGCGCGCGACCTCGCCGACTACTTCCGGCTCAATGTGCCCGAGTCCCGGGCGCTGCTGGCCGGCCTCGTCGACGACGGGCGCCTGGTGCCGGCCGAGGTGCGGGGCTGGAAGGACCGCGCCTTCCTCCACCCAGACGCCCGTCGGCCCAACACGCCCCGAGGTCGAGCGCTCCTGTCGCCGTTCGACTCGCTGGTGTGGGAGCGCGACCGCACCGAGCGGATCTGGGGCTTCCGCTACCGCATCGAGATCTACACGCCTGCAGCGCAGCGGGTGCACGGCTACTACGTGCTGCCGTTCCTGCTCGACGGCGACCTCGTCGCTCGCGTCGACCTCAAGGCCGACCGCGCTGCGAGCACCCTGCTGGTGCGCGGCGCGTTCGCCGAAGCGCGCGTCCACGACGATCCTGCGCAGCTCGGGCGCGTCGCCGAGGAGCTGGCGGGCGAGCTGGGCGAGCTCGCCCGCTTCCTCGCCCTCGACGGCGTCGAGGTGGTGCCCCACGGCGACCTCGCCCCCGCCCTCGCCGCGACCGGCGCCGACCACCCCTGACCGCCAGGTGAGCGGCGGTTCAGCGGGTGCGGGGCTCGATGCGCCCGCCCTGGAACACCTTCTGGCCCTCGGCGAGCGACTCCTCGGACATGCCCAGGTTGAGGAACGTGTTGCCCAGGGCGAGCGCCTGCTGGCGGCTGAGCTCGCGCCCGGCCCACAGCGTCCGCAGCGTGGCCTGCATCGGCCCGGCCGGCGCCGACGCGATCGCCTCCGCCACCCACCCGGCCCGTTCCTCGAGCTCGGCCATCGGGCACACCTCCGACACCAGGCCGATCTCGAGGGCCCGCGCCGCCGACATCCGCTCGTGCACGCCGAGCAGCGACATCCGCAGGATCTCGCCGAAGGGCATCCCCCGGTGCAGCATCAGCAGCGGCTCGTACACCGCCGGCATGCCGTAGGTGACGTGGGGGTCGAAGAACGTGGCGTGGTCGGCGGCGATCAGCACGTCGACCTCGCCCAGGAAGTAGAACGCGCCGCCGCAGGCCATCCCGTTCACGGCGCAGACCACCGGCTTCCAGAGGTCGTTGCTCTTCGGGCCGAGGAGCTGGCCCGGGTCGTCGTAGGTGTACGGCGAGAACTCGTAGTCCACGCCGTCCTCGGCGGGCACGAAGTCGCGGTCGATGCCGGTGCAGAACGCCTTGTCGCCCGTGGCGGTGAGCACGACCGAGCGCACCGAGTCGTCGGTGCGCAGGGCGCGCCACAGGCCCGACAGCTCGTCGCACATGACCTTGTCGAAGGCGTGGTACTTCTCGGGTCGGTCGAGGCGGATCCACGCCACCGCGCCGCGCTGCTCCACCTGGAGCGTGGTGAACGAGGTCGGGTCGAACGACATGGACGGCGAACCTATCGGTGCGGCGCAGCCGTCGACGGGCTGGGGGTGATCACTCGCCGAGCAGCTCGAGGGCGGCCGTGCGGCGCACGCCCGGCGTGGTCACCACGTCGCGGTCGAGGTCGAGGTGCAGCATGCGGATCGCGTTGCCGCGCATCGCCTTGTAGACCTGCTCGTCGGTGAGGCCCTCCACCATCTTCTCGGCCACCTGCTTGGTGTCGGGCCAGGTCGAGTCGGTGTGGGGGTAGTCGGTCTCGAAGGTGATGTTGTCCTCGCCGACCTCGTCGATGGCCACCAGCCCGTGGCGGTCGCGGAAGAAGCAGCCGTAGACGTTGCGGAAGTAGTACATGCTCGGCGGCTCGGGGATGAGGTCCTTCACCCCGCCCCACGCCCGGTGCTCCTTCCACACGTCGTCGACGCGCTCGAGCAGGTAGGGCAGCCAGCCGATCTGCCCCTCCGAGTAGGCGAGGGTCAGCCTGGGGAACTGCACGAGCTTGCCGCTGAAGAGCCAGTCGGCGAGCGACGCCATCGAGTTGTTGAAGCTCAGCGACGCGGCGACCGCGACGGGAGCATCGGGCGAGGTGGCAGGCATCCGCGACGACGACCCGATGTGCATGTTGATGGTGGTCTCGGTGTCCTCGCAGGCGGCGAGGAACGGGTCCCAGAAGCCCGAGTGGATGCTCGGCAGCCCGAGGTGGGGCGGGATCTCCGAGAAGCACACCGCGTGCACGCCGCGCTCGGCGTTGCGGCGGACCTCGGTGGCGGCCAGCTCCGCGTCCCAGAGCGGCACGATGATGAGCGGGATCAGGGCGCCGTTCGAGTCGCCGCACCACTCCTCGACCATCCAGTCGTTGTAGGCCTTCACGCACGCCAGGCCCATGTCGCGGTCGGGGTGCTCGGTGAAGGTCTGGCCGCAGAACCGCGGGAAGGTCGGGAAGCAGAGGCTGGCCTCGACGTGGTTGATCTCCTGGTCCTTCACCCGCTCGACCGGGTCGTAGCAGCCCGGCCGCATCTCGTCGTAGGTCATCGGCGTCATGGTCATCTCGTCGCGCGAGTAGCCCACCGCCGCCACGTGGCGCTTGTGGATGTAGACGAGGTCGCCGAACACCCAGCAGTCGGCCGGCTGGCCGTCGGCGTCGAAGGTCTGCTCGTAGGCGCCGCCGCCGATGTGCTTCATGGCGCCGATGCCGCGCCGCTCGACCTTCGGGCCGTCGTCCTTGAACTTGGCGGGGAGGTAGCGCTCCCACACGTGGGCCGGTTCGACGACGTGGTCGTCGACGCTGATGATCTTCGGCAGCTCGCCCATGGTGCGGACCTCCATCGTCTGGCCGTCACCCGTTTCTGACGGTCCGTCAGATACTACCCGGGCGCTTCGGTGGCCACCACACCCACCCACCCGACCTGCCACGATCGGGCGGTGCGAGCGAGGTGGATCCGGGCGGTGGCGGTGGCGGCAGCACTGGCGGGCGTGCTCGTGGGGTGCACCGTCGAGGGCGGGGCGAGCACCGACGCCGCACGGGTCTTCGAGCGCGTGCGGCCCTCGCTCGCCCTGGTCTCGACCCCGGTGGGGACCGGCTCGGCCGTGCTCGTGGACGGTGGTTACCTCGTCACCGATGCGCACGTCGTGGACCCGTTCGACGCGGTCGACGTCACCTTCGAGGGCGAGGCGCGCCTCGAGGACGTGCGGGTGGTGGCGGTCGACCTGGTGGCCGACCTCGCCCTCCTCGGCCCGGTGGACCACCGGGCTCCCGAGCTCGCGATCGAGGCGCCGGCGGGCGATGCCCAGGGCGCGCCCGCCTACCTCATCGGGTTCCCAGGCGACCAGGACGTCGACCACCCGAGGGCCAAGGTGCGCGACGGCGAGCTCGACGGGCTGGAGGAGGACGCCCGGTGGGACCTCACCTACGTCCGCTCCACCACGCGCATCGGCCACGGCCAATCGGGCGGCGCGCTGGTCGATGCGTCGGGTCGGGTGATCGGCATCTCGGGCCTGTCCGACGACGACGAGCGCGCCCTCTCGGTCGCGGGCGACGACGTCGCCGCGGCGATCGAGCGCCTGCGCCGCCGCGACGGCTCCCGCTGGGAGGGGCTCGACCGCGGCGATGCGGCCACGAGCTTCAGCGAGGACGCTCCGGACTACGGGGGCGCCTTGGCGTACTACGTCGTCGGCACCGAGGACGCCCAGCACATCGAGGTCACGGTTCGCGCGCACTCCCCTCGGGTCGCGGTCTCCGAGCCGGGTGACTCGGCCTGGCCGTGGGCCATCTCCGGGGGCATCGACCCCGACGACGACGAGGACTGGTGGTTCGTCGACCGCGCCGACCTCCGCTCGGGCGACCTCACCTACCTCCACGCCGCCGGCGACGGCACCTGGGCCGTGGACCTCGCGCCCTGGGAGGCCGCGGTGCTCACCGTGTCGGCCGCCGGTGGCGCCGACATCGAGGTGGAGACGAGCGTCCCGGTCATCGCCGTCGACACCTACGGCGAGGAGCCCGAGGTCGAGGTCGGCGGCGAGCCGACGCGCTTCGTGCTCGACAGCCTCGACGACGGGGCGTGGATCTCCCTCGACCTCGAGGCCGGCGTGACCTATCGGATCGCGGCGCGCACCCCCAGCGGCGACGCGAGCTGGTCGATCGAGGCCGACGAGGATCCCGACGACGCGGCCGAGGCGGACGACGGCGGTGGAGGGATCTTCGACACCGATGCGGTGGGCACGTTCACCCCCGAGCTCGACGGCCTCCACTGGCTCTCGGTGTACGAGTACAGCGACGGTGCGACCGAGGTGGAGGTCGAGGTCACCGAGGCCTGAGGGCGATCAGCCCCCGGCGACCTCGTAGGGGAGCACCGCCGAGCGCTGGGTGTCCGCCGCGGCGGCCACGACGAACGAGCACCGACCCGCCTCGGCGCGGCAGTCGACCCGCCCGTCGGCTCGGGTGGACGGCGTGTCGGCGCCGAAGCTGGTGGGCGCGATGGTGGAGCGGGCGTCCAGGTGGACCACGGCTCGGCCCTCGGCATCGGCGCGAGGCACCGTCGGCCCGGTCGGGAGCGTGCGGAGCACCACCGCGCCCAGGGCGGCGGACGAGTCGGTGGGCTCGCACGCGCGGGGGCCGACCCGAGCGAACTCGTCGGTGCACCAGGCGAGCAGCAGTGGCTCGCCGGGCTGGAAGCCCGTGGCGGTGAGCTCCACCGAGGAGCCGGCCTCGACCGGTCCGGTCGGGTTGGCGGCGATCGCCAGGCCGAGGGTCTCGGGGCGGGTGGCCGGTGGCGTCGGGCCATCGGTCGCGGCCGACTCGTCGAAGGTCAGGGCCTGGCCGCCGGAGCGGTCGTAGTCGCTCGCGTCGGCGGCCACGAGGACGCACCGTCCGGGCGTCGTCGCGCAGTCCTCGACGTGGCCGTCGACGCGGATCCGGCGGGGCACGGCGAAGGTGGCCCGCAGCACCCCGAGGGCGTCGGTGGCGAAGCGGGCGCCCTGCACCTCGTCGCACGCGTCGACGCCGCGGCGCTCGGTGTCGGCCTCGGCGAGGCACACGGCCACGCCGACGATGTGCTCGGGCTCGAAGGCCCGGCTGCCGACGGTGACCGTGGTGCCGTCGCGCAGCCCCGTCGCCGGGACCACCAGCACGTCGAGGCGGTCCGACGACGTGCCGTCGCCGGGGTCGCCGACGGTGCCGATCTCGAGGTCGCAGCTCTGGAGCGAAGCGGCGACGGCGCCGATCACGACGGCGAGGGCGATCGTGAGCCCGCCGATCGTGAGCCCCCCGACGCCGAGGCACCCCCCGATACGCGTTCGCCGGGCTCGGCGCTGCTCGGGGGCCGTGCGCTCGTCGTCGGTGCGCACCGTGGTGCTGGGCGTGGGCTCCACCGGACCGCCTCCCCTCGCGCTCGCCGTCGAGCGCGATCGCCCCCGACGCTAGGCGGGCACGGGGGCCCACGAGGGGTCGGGTCGCGGTCAGGGGGCGACGAGGTGAAGCTCGGCGATCGCCGGTGGCCCGTCGCCCGAGGGGGTGACGACCGCGACGCAGCCCTCGGGGACGCAGCCGATCGGCCCGCGCCCCTCGACGTCGATCGACGCCGGGAGGACGACGGTGACCTCGGCGCGGCCCTCGCCGTCGGGTTCGAGCGTGGCCAGCGGCGCCGCGCAGCGATCGGGGATCGTCGGGCCGGGCTCGGGCCGCGCGCAGAGGCGCAGCGTCGCCGGGCCGGGCGGCAGCCCCGAGGCGCGCACGGCGACCGGCGCGTCGACCGGTGCCGGGTCGGCGTCGAGCACCAGGATGGGTGCGGCGGCCGCGGTGGCCTCGGTCGAGGTGGGCGTGGTCGGGCTCGGTCGGGAGGCATCGAGGCCCTGCGACCCGAGCCACACGACGATCGCGACCGACACGAGCAGCCCCAGCAGCCCCGCTCCGGCGCACCCCGCGCCTGCGCCTCCGACCGGTCGGCCCACCGCGGCATCGTACGGCCCGACCGCCCTGACAGGTCGTCAGGTACGCTCGCCCGCCGTGCCCGCACCCACGCTCGCATCGCTCGTCGATCCCGCCACCACCGCCGTGGTCACCTCCGAGGTGCAGAACGGGGTCGTCGGCGAGCGCTCGGCCCTGCCGGAGCTGGCGGCCGCGGCGGCGCCCATGATCGACCGGCTCGCCGTGCTGTGCGCCGCGGCGCGGTCGGCCGGGGCGCGGGTGGTCCACGCCACGGCCTCGCGCCGGGCCGACGGCGCCGGCTCGAACGCCAACGCCCGCCTGTTCCTCGCCGTGCGCAAGAGCCCGGTGGCCCTCCTGCCCGGATCGCCCGAGTCGCAAGTGGTGCCGCAGCTCGGCCCCCACCCCGACGACCTCGTGCTCGGTCGCCTCCACGGGCTCAACCCCATGGCGGGCACCGACCTCGACCCCATCCTGCGCAACCTCGGCGTGCGCACGATCGTCGTCACCGGCGTGTCGGTGAACGTCGCGGTCACCAACCTGGTGATGGATGCCGTGAACCTCGGCTACCAGGTGGTGCTGCCCCGCGACGCGGTGTGCGGCATCCCCGAGGCCTACGCCGACGCCCTGATCGACCACACCCTCTCGCTGCTCGCCACCGTCACCACGGTCGACGACCTGGTGGCCGCGTGGGCGGCCCGAACCGAGGAGGCCCGGTGACCGACGCCGTCGACCGCGACCACGATCCCGACGGCGACGATCCCCGCGCCGACCTGCGGTGGGGGACGATCCCCGCCGCGGTCGTCGACGCCGTGGCGCGAGGCGGCGACGCGCTGGCGATCATCGACGGTGATCGGCGTTGGAGCTGGGCGGACGTCGGGCACGAGGTCGACCGTGCGGCCGCCGCCTTCCTCGCCGCTGGCGTCGAGGTGGGCGACCGGGTGGCGATCTGGGCGCCGAACTGCGCCGAGTGGGTGGTGGCCCTGCTCGGGCTGCAGAGCGCCGGTGCTGTGCTCGTGCCGCTCAACACCCGCTACAAGGGCGCCGAGGCGGCCGACATCTTGGGCCGCAGCCGAGCCCGGGTGCTCGTCACCGTCGACGGGTTCCTCGGCAACCGCTACGTCGGCATGCTCGAGGGCCACGAGCTGCCCCACCTCGAGCGCATCGTCGTGCTCCGCGCGGACGAGGGCTCGGTGCTGCCGGGCGGGGCCGAGCGGTGGGAGGACTTCGTGGGCGACGCCGCCTCCGACACCGCCGCGGTGGCCGCCCGTCGAGCCGAGGTCGGCCCCGAGTCGGTGGCCGACCTGCTGTTCACCTCCGGCACCACCGGCAAGCCCAAGGGCGTGATCTGCGCCCACGAGCAGACGCTGCGGACCGTGGCCACCTGGGCCAACGTGGTGGGGCTGGGCCCCGACGATCGCTACCTCGCGATCAACCCGTTCTTCCACTCGTTCGGCTACAAGGCCGG
>JAGQSL010000166.1 GCA_020439525.1 Acidimicrobiales bacterium
TCCCACGACAGGCCGCCGCGGCGCAGGCACCCGAGCACGGCGTCGTGGTGGCCGAGCGTCTCGGGCCCCGGGTTCGTGCGCGACTCCATCAGCGGTGCCGCCCACCAGTGGCGGCGCAGCACCTCGCGAGCGGACGCGCAGCGATGGCGCATCGCCGCGCGCCAGCCCAGGTCGGCGGGTGGGCGATCGATCTCGGCGAAGACCCGATCGACCATGCCGTCGAAGATGGCGTCCTTGCCGTCGAGGTGGTGGTAGATGGTCATCGGCTTGGTGTCGAGGGCGTCGGCGAGCTTGCGGATCGTGAACGCGTCGACGCCGATCTCGTCGGCGAGCGCGACCGCCGCGTCGAGCACCCGATCGACGCTCAGCCGTTGCTTCTTCCCGCCCGCCCGCTCCTGCGCATCGGTGGTCGCCATCTCGCCTCCTCGTGGGGTCCGGTTGCGAACAGTACTTAGTACGACTAGGGTCCACAACCGACCCGTACAAAGTACGAACTTGGAGGACCCACGATGACCGACGCGCACGACCCCACCACGATGCGAGCCATCACCCGGGAGGCCTACGGCACCGCCGAGGTCCTGCGGCTCGAGACCGTCGAGCGCCCCACGATCGGCGACGACGAGGTGCTGATCGAGGTCGCGGCTGCTGGGCTCGACCGAGGGGTCTGGCACCTCATGACCGGCCTCCCCTACGTGATGCGCCTCATGGGCTTCGGGTTCACCAAGCCCAAGCAGACGTCGCTCGGCATGGACGTGGCCGGACGCGTCGTCGAGGTCGGCGCCCACGTCACCCGCTTCGCCGTCGGCGACGAGGTCTTCGGGATCGGCACCGGGTCCTTCGCCGAGTACGCCGTCGCCCCCGAGGCCAAGCTGGCGAAGAAGCCCGAGGCGCTCAGCTTCGAGGAGGCCGCCGTGTCCACGATCTCGGGCATCACCGCCCTCCAGGCCCTCACCACCGTCGGGCAGGTCGAGCCCGGCCAGCATGTCCTCGTCATCGGCGCATCCGGCGGCGTCGGGTCGTTCGCCGTCCAGGTGGCCAAGGCGCACGGCGCGACCGTGACCGGCGTGGCCAGCACCGCGAAGCTCGACGCCGTCCGTGACCTCGGCGCAGACCACGTGATCGACTACACCGCCCAGCACATCGACGACGGCGACGTGCGCTACGACCTCATCATCGACACCGGGGGCCGCAACCCCCTGTCGCGCCTCCGGCGAGCCCTGGCGCCGTCGGGGACCCTCGTCATCGTCGGCGGCGAGGACGGCGACCGGCTCACCGGCGGCATCGGCCGCCAGCTGCGAGCGGCCCTCCTGTCGCGGTTCGTCGAGCAGCGCCTCACGTTCTTCATGAGCAGCGAGTCGCTCGAGTACATCGAGCCGCTCGCCGCACACCTCGCCGATGGGACCGTCGCCCCCGCCATCGGCCAGCGCTTCACCCTCGACGAGGTCCCGAGCGCCGTCGCCGCCATGGAGTCCGGCGACATCACCACCAAGGCCGTGATCACGATGGCGCGCTGAGCGCCGGGCGAACGAGCGCGACGCGCAGCTGCGACTCCTCCGTCCAACACGCCCGGGCTGCCGGTCTCCGGCCATCTGGCAACTCCGAGGACCTCGCACGTGGCAATGCGGCAGGATCCATGGATGGACCTGCCGCCGCTGCCCGACACGACGATCCTGCTCGTCGAAGTCGGCTCCACCGCGCACGGCACCGGCATCCCCGGCGGGGAGGACTACGACCAACTCGGGGTCGTCGTCGAGCCGCCCGACCAGGTGCTCGGTCTGGACGATCGGGGCTTCCGGACCGTCATGCAGCGGACCCAGCCCGAAGGAGTCCGCTCCGGACCAGGCGATGTCGACCGGACCCTGCACTCCCTCCGCAGGTTCATCCGCCTGGCCGCATCCGGCAATCCGTCGATCCTGATGGCGCTGTGGGCGCCGATCGATCACGCCACTTCCGAGGGCAAGGAGCTCCAGGGCCTGGGCGAGGCCTTCATCGGACGGCACGTGGTCCCGCGCTACCGCGGCTACATGCAGTCTCAAGCACTGCGCCTCCTCGGCACACGAGGCGGAAGTCACGGCCGCCGAGGCGGTGCTGGCCGTGAGGAGCTCGTGGACGCCCACGGCTACGACACCAAGTACGCGATGCACTGCGCCCGGCTGGGGTTCCAGTGCCAGGAGCTGCTCACCACCGGCCAGCTCCAGCTGCCCGTCCAGGGCGGGCCCGCCGACTGGCTGCGCGCGGTCCGGCGGGGAGAGATCGATTTCGACGAGTGGTGGACCACGGTCCTGCGCTTGGACGAGCAGCTCGCTGCGCTGGAGCGCGACGATCGGTTCCGACCCGGTCCCGACCGAGAACGGATCGAGCGTTGGTCGATCGCCGCCCACCGGCGGATCTGGCAACACATCGGCGAAGGCGCGTGAACGACCCAGGACCCGCCTCGGCTGACGGGCGACCGATGCCGTAGCGCGCACGTGGCGCGGCAGATCGGCTCTGCAAGCCCGGAGGTTCAGGTCACCGAGACGGTGAGCGGGGCAGCGGTGCGCTCGGCGTAGGTCTGGGCGTCCGCGACGGAGCGGACATCCGGCGCGCGTGGGGACCGGGGGATGCAAGCACGCGCCGGTTGGATCGAGATGACGGTCGGGTGGGCTACGTCCCGGCGACGCGGCGGGCGTAGCCCGCGCTGTCGAGCAGCTCATCGAGCAGATCCGATGGCGCAACACCGGCTGCCTGCCTGGTCGTCCAGTCGTGGGTCTCCGCCGCGGTCGGCGTCCGGCCGAGGTGGAAGAAGTAGGCGACCGCCAGCTCGGTGTTGATCTCCTGGTTCCGCTTGTACTCGTTCGACTCCGAGAAGCCCACCATCACCGAGCCGCGGGACCGGCGACGGAGGTCGAGCTGGCGAGTCCAGTAGTCGATCCCGCTGGGGTCCGCGGCCCGGCCGAGCACATCGACGTAGATGCGGGTGACGAACGTGCGGTTCGACAGTGCCCCGTAGGTGCGGACGAACTCGCTGCTCCCGGCGAAGTGGTTCGCCATGCGCACCAGCGTCCACGATCCGCTGCGACGCCGACCGGTCCAGAAGCGCAGCCCGCTGGCATCCGGCGCCCGACCGAGGAACGCCCGGTAGAGGCGGACGGCCGGATCGACCGTGCTGGTGCTGTCGGCCCGTTGCCGCAGCAAGGAGCCCGCCCATCCTCGGGTCATGGCGCCCGCGCCGAGCGAGCTCACGAACTGGGAGCGGTCGCTGGCCGACGGCGGGCCACCGGTCATGTCGACGAACAACCGATCGACGAACGCTCCCCACGATGTGAACGGCCACGGCGCGGTGCCGGCCATGCCCGACACTGGGACCGGCGTCGGGCGATCGGTGGAGGTCCCGTCGCCGAGCTGCCCAGCGTCGTTGGTGCCCCAACACCACAGCCCTGCGCCCGTCCGACGGGCGCAGACCGACCGACCACCGAGGGCGACCTGGCGGACGCCGTCGATCCCCGCCACAGCCACCGGTTCAGGCTTGAAGAAGTTGGTCCCGTCCCCGGCCTGACCGCCATCGTTGGCACCCCAGCACCACACCGAGCCGTTCGAGCCGGCGGCGCAGGTCGTGAAGGCGGTCGCGGAGAGCGACGCCACCTGCGCGAGCCCCGGCACCGGGGCTGGGGTGGCCCGGGTCGTGCTGGCACCATCTCCGAGCTCGGCGAACTCGCCGTGCCCCCAGCACCAGACGTCTCCTGCGACGCGCAGCGCGCACACGTGCATCGCACCCACCTGCACGTCCTTCACGTCGTCGAGCCCCGGGATCGCCACCGGAACCTCGGTGGAGCCGAAGTTCGACGGGCCGAGCTGGCCGAAGCCTCCGCGCCCCCAGCAGCTCACGGTGCGATCGGCGAGCACCGCGCAGGACGTGCTGCCTCCGGCGGACACCGAGGTCGCGCCGGAGATCCCCGTGACCTGCACAGGGTCCGTGGGGGTGGGGTGAGTGTCACCGGATTGGCCGTGGTCGTTGATGCCCCAGCACACGACCTTGCCACTGGCGCGCACGGCACAGGTGTTCCCCTCGCCGGCAGCGAGCGTGATCGCATCGGTCAGTCCCGGGACCGCCCAAGGCACCACCTGGGGATCGCCGGTGGGCGAGCTCACCTGGTTCGAGGCGTTGCTCCCCCAGCACCGGACCCCACCGCCGGTCAGGACGGCGCAGGCGTGATCCCAACCCACCGACACCGAGGTCGCCCCGCTGAGGCCCGACACCAGCGCGGGCATCGACCGACCGGTGGTGGTCCCATCGCCGAGCTGGCCCCGATCGTTCGCGCCCCAGCAGACCACGGTCTCGTCGGAGCGCAGCGCGCAGGCGCTGTCGTAGCCGGCCGAGACGGCGACCACACCGACCGGGACCGTCCCCGCGCCGGCCGGTGGGCTGGGCACCACGACGACCACGAGCAGCAAGGCGAACGGCAGCACGAGCAGGCGACGGACCATGTCCGCGACGGTACGGAACACCCTTCTCGATGGCATGAGTGGTCACCACTCAGGCGCGGCGGTCCGGTCACGCAAGCTGGGCGACCCCGGAGCCGGTGGGGCACGCTTGGGAGCCATGGGTTCCGATCGGGAGCAGCCGTCGCCACCACCCGGGCGCGAGCCTGCCCTCGACGCCATCCTCGCCGCCCTCGCCGACGGCCCGGTCGTGATCGAGGGCGAGGCCGGCATCGGCAAGACCCGTTTGCTCGATGCCGTGATGGAGTGCAGCAGCGCAACCCGTGTCGTTGCGGTCGTCGCCACCGAGGGTACCGCCGACCTCGGATTCGGGTCGTTGGCACCCGTCCTCGACATCGTCGGCGGCGACCATCCCTCGGCAACGCTTGCCGCGGTGGTGGACCAGCTGACCCCCCTCCGGAGCAGCGAACGGGTCCTGCTGGTGGTCGACGACGCCCACTGGCTGGACCGAAGATCGGCCGCAGCGATCCGGCTCGCCGCGGGCCGGGGCGCCCCGACGCTGCTGGCCTGCCGACGGGGCGAGCCCCTCCCACCCGACGTGGCGGCGCTCGCCCGTACCGGCACGTCCGTCGAGCTCGGCCGGCTCCCCGCGGATGCGCTGGGGGCGTTGGCCCGCGCCATGCTTGAGCGGACCCTCCACCCCACGAGCCTCGCCGAGCTGGCGGAGCGATCGGCGGGCAATCCGCTGTTCGCCCGGGAACTCCTCGTGGCCGCGCAGCGCAGCGATCTGGTCCACGCCATCGATGGCGTGGCGCGCGCATCCTTCGAGGGTGTACCGGCGTCGCTCCGGATGCTGATCGAGGAGCGGGTCGCCGCCGTCGACGAACCGGCTCGCGGCGTGCTCGAGCTTGCTGCGATCAGCCAAGGCGTGCCTCTCGACGCCGCGATCGAGCTGCACGGCACGCCAGCGGTGGAGGCTGCGGAGGCGAGTGGCATGCTCGCCGCCGACGGGCCGGCCGCGGAGGTGCACCTGGACCATCCCCTGTTCGCCGAGGTCGTGGCCGCGGAGGTCGGGGCCGCTCGGCGCCGTCGGTTGCTCGGCGAGCTCGTGCGGTGGGCGTCGGAGCGAGCCGACCGCCGATCCGGCCGGATCGACTCCCGCCAGCTCGCCCGTTGGGGCCTCGATGCCGGGGTACCGCTCCCCACCGAGCTGCTGGCCGGGGCGCTGCGGTCGTCGATCGCCCAACGCGACGACGCACTCGCGCTCCGACTCGCCCAGGCGCTGGATGCGATCGACGAGGTCCGGGACCTGGACGCCGAGATGCAGCTGCTTCGGGTGCGCGCATGGCACTTCGCTGGCCGACCTGACGTGGCGCTCGCCCTGCTCGCAGACCTCGTCCCCGAAGACGGCGACGACGCGCTGGTAGGCGCACGAGCCGCGGTCGAGGGGGAGATCCGGTTCTGGGGACTCGGCGACGCCGAGGGGGGCCGGAGCGCGGTCTCCACCGCGCAAGCCCGGATCGACGATCCAGGGTGGTGGATGTCGCTTGAGGTGGCTCGCCTCACCTACGCGCTCCTCGGGGGCGCGCCGGGGGAGGTCGTCGACGGCCTGGCCGGCATCGCGGCCGACGGTCCGCTCGGCTACACGGTCGCGTCGGTCCGCGTCCCGGCCCTCGTCCTGCTCGGCAGCGGCGCGGAGGCCGTGGCAGACGCCGCGGTGGTGACGGCTCCCGCCGCGACGGCCGATCGCTACGACGAGCCCGACGAGGCAGCCAGCGAGCGGACGATGGCCGAAGCGGCCGCCGCGTTCGCGTTGACCGAGGCCGGTGACCTCGTTGGGGCGGAGGTCATCGGTGCGATCGCGCTGCGGCGCGGCACGCGCCTCGGGGCCGAGCCGCTGCAATCGTGGGCCGCGCTCATGCTCGGCCGTGCTGCCCTGACCCGAGGCGACCTGACGGCGGCCAACGAGTGGTTCAGCCAGGTCGCCAACGCTCGGTGGGAGGATCAGCAGGGACCCGGCACCCGATGGGGTGTCGCGGGCCAGCTCCTGGCCGCGTCGCTTGCCGACGACCGGCCCGCCGCGGAGGCCCGGTATCGGACGCTGCAGGAGCTCGACCCGGGCGGGCGGCTCATGATGGAGTCCGAGGTCTCGATCGCGCTGGCACACGGCGCCGCGGTCTGTGGCGACGACCCGCAACCGTGGTTGGACCGAGCGCGACTCCACGTCGCGCGGACGGGCTCGGTGGGACTCGCGCCCGCGGTGGAGCTCGCCGCCGCCACCCTCGACCGGCCGGTCGAACCGGTCGCCGTGTCGGATGGTCCGTCGCCGCTCCTCGCTGCTCGAGCGGCGGCGGCGTCAGCGCTCGCGACCGGCGAGGCCCGCTCGAGCCTCGCCGCCGCCGAGGCCCTGGAGGCCCTCGGGGCCCGGGTCGACGCCGCCGTCGTCGCGGCAGCGGGACTCCGGCGAGCGCCCGCATCCCGCGCGCTCGCGCTCACGGCGGTCCGACTGCGCCGGTCGGTACCCGAGGTGGTCGTGCCCTTGCTGGCCTCGCTCGACCGGCCCGAGCTGACGCCACGCGAGCACCAGATCGCCCGCCTCACCGCTGAGGGCCTGACCACCGCGCAAGTGGCCCGGGCCGCAGGGTGCTCGATTCGCACGGTGGAGAACCACCTCCATCGCGCCTACGGGAAGTTGGGCATCGCCGGTCGCGCCGACCTCCCGGACGCACTCGGAACTGCCCGACGGTCCCGCCGAGCCTCCGTCCCGATGCTGGACCGGTAGGTCCCCGGACCGCGCGTCGGAGGGCTGACGACGGGAGATCGCCGCCCGCTCCGCCCGCCGCGGCGGTGGCAGAGTTCCGCGATGGACCACGTGCTGCGGACGCGGGACGTCGCAAGCTGGATCGGGCGACAGCCATCGCCCACCCTCGGCTGTCGGACTTCTGGGCGATCGTGGACTTCCTGCTGGTCGAGCACCCGCTGATCCATGCGCACGTCTACGGCCCGGTCGAACCACCCCAGCCCGGCCATCCGTGACCGCCTTGTGACCCGAGAACCGAGGGCGAGCGATGCCCAGGTCCATGACCTGGCCGTTTTGGTGTCGGAGGGGCGAGTGGCACCGCTGGCACAACGCTCACGACCGACTGGGAGGTGACGTGATCTCCGACCTGGCACCCCGACCGGCAACAGGCCACTCCCCACAGCATGGCGATGTGTCTTGCATCCGCCAGAATCCTCAGCGCGGTGCCCACCAACGGCACTTCGGGGGCACCCCCCACCCCCGAGACATCGCGTGCAAGGTCCAGACCGCTCATTAGGCCGCTGACCCTGCCGATGTTCACAAGATGCGGCGAGCGGGGATTGTGATCGGGATGCTCACGGCGTGGGCGGCTCTCAGCATCCTGGGCCTGGTCATCGGGGTCGCGCTGAGCAACGCAGGCTTCCCCTCCTGGTGCTCCGTTGTGCCGATGGTCGCTCCTGTTCTGTTGGCCTTTCCGGCAGCGCGCTGGGCTGCACCGCATCTGCGCCGTGATCGCGGCTGAGCCGACAGCGCATTGAGTGGATCGCCCCAGAACGCCGGGAGGCAGCAGGAGCCGATGCCGGGGTCGTCGCAGGGATGATCAACCGCGCCGTCGAAGACCGTTCAGCGGCCCAAGCTCGGCTCAACGCCCTGCAACCCCGCTCGGCGCCGACAGCCGCCGAGTTGAAGGCGGCACTCGCTGTCCTGCCGTCGCCGTCCCAGATCTTCTTCGATGGCGAACCCGAAGATGTCCAGCGGCTGCTGAACGCCTTGGGCGTGTCGCTCGTGTACCACCCCGACGAGGGCCGCATCGTGGCCTCTGCGTCGCCGCCTTGTTGTGCTACCGATCGTGTCGGAGGGGGGACTTGAACCCCCACGCCCCTAAGGGCACTAGCCCCTCAAGCTAGCGCGTCTGCCAATTCCGCCACTCCGACGTGGCTGGCCGGTGACCCGGCCGGGCGGTCACCTTAGCCCAGCCCCGCGCCCCGCCACGAAACGCGATCGAGCGCTCACGAGCAGGCGGGGCGCCGCGGTGGGACCATGGTCCGATGGCCGACGCACCCACCTCCGCAGCCATCGATGTCGTCACCCGCTTCGGCGAAGCGTGGGGCAACCACGACCTCGACGCCACCATGGCCCTCGTCCACCCCGACGCCCTCTTCGACGCCACCGGGCCGGCACCCGACGGCGCCGAGCATCACGGCCACGACGCCATCCGCGCCGCGTGGCAGGCCATCTTCGACGACGTGAGCGCCACCTTCACCGTGGAGAGCACGTTCGTGGCCGCGGATGACCGGGTGGTGCAGACCTGGCGCTACGACTGGGGCGACGGCCACGTGCGCGGGGTCGACCTGTTCGCCGTGCGCGACGGGCTGGTGTCCGAGAAGCGGTCGTACGTGAAGGGGTGAGGCGAGCCGACCGGTCAGGTCGGCGTCGACATCAGCAGGCCGAGCGCCAGCGTGGTGAAGAGGAACACGAGCGCCGCCACCACGGTGATGCGATCGAGGTTCTTCTCCACGACCGTGGAGCCCTGCGCCGCCGCCCCCATGCCACCACCGAACATGTCGGACAGGCCGCCGCCCTTGCCGCTGTGGAGCAGCACGAGCACGAGCATCGTGACCGACGTGATGACGTGGAGGATGACCAGGGCGAGGACCACGGTGGACCTTTCGACTGCGGAGCCCCTGCGACCAGGGGCCGGACCATGCTAGCGAGCGGCGCGCCCGCCAGGAGCATCGCCGGCGGCAGCGCCGATCAGCCCGGTGAGCCGATCTGCACCGGCGCTTCGGCGAAGTGGCAGGCCACCGGGTGGCCCTGGCCCCGCTCCACGAGCGCCGGCTCCTCGTTGGCGCAGATGTCCTGCGCCTTGGGGCAGCGCGTGCGGAACCGGCAACCCGACGGCGGGTCCTGCGGGCTGGGCACGTCGCCCTCGAGCACGATCCGGCGCCGCTCGCGCTCGGCGTGGGGGTCGGGCACCGGCACCGCGGAGAGCAGGGCCTGCGTGTACGGGTGCGAGGGCGAGCCGTAGAGCTGGTCGCGCGTGGCGATCTCCACGATCTTGCCGAGGTACATCACCGCCACCCGGTCCGAGATGTGGCGCACCACCGACAGGTCGTGGGCGATGAAGAAGT
>JAGQSL010000013.1 GCA_020439525.1 Acidimicrobiales bacterium
GGTTCGAATCCCCTCGGTCAGCCCAATCGCAGGGCCGGTCGCCGTCTCGGTGGCCGGCCCTGCGCCGTTCTGGTTGGACCGGCGTCAGATCCCACCGACTACAATCGCTCCGCGCCTCTAGCTCAATGGCAGAGCAATGGACTCTTAATCCACAGGTTGCGGGTTCGAATCCCGCGGGGCGTACCACCCACCACGACCCGGCCCCACGGCCGGGTCGTGGCGCGCTCAGGCGCACGTCAAGGGCGAACGACCACCCGTCCGGCCAGGCCACCGCCGCGCAGCGCGTCGTAGGCCGCCGCCGCATCGTCGAGCGCGAACGGCACGAGCGCGACCTCGATCGCCCCGCTCGCCGCCAGGTCGAGCACGGCGCGGGCGTCGGCCAGGTCCGAGCCCTGGAAGGTGAACACCTCGCCGTCTCGCGGCAGCGAGCCGTACCACGGGTGGGCCAGGGTGCCACCCGCCGCGCCCACCACGCCGATGGCCCCGCCCGGCCCGCACACCCGCGTCGCGCACCGGATGGTCGCATCGGTGCCGACCAGGTCGATCACCGCGTCGGCGCCACCCTCGCCGACCAGCGCGGCGACCTCGCGCGCCGTGCCAGGACCGACGCCGTCCACCGCGTGGTGGGCCCCGAGGCCGACGGCGACCTCGCGCCGCACCGGATCGGGATCCACCGCCACCACCTGCGCGGTGGACGTCGCCCGGAGGATCTGGACGACGAACGCACCGAGCCCGCCCACGCCGAGCACCACCACGACCCCGTCAGCGCGCACGCGGGGCAGCACCCGGCGCACGGCGTGGTGCGAGGTGGCCGCCGCATCGGTCAGCGGACCGGCGCCCGCCGGATCGATGCCAGGCGCGAGGGGCAGCACCGAGCGCACGTCGTCGACCAGCACCGCCTCGGCCAGCCCGCCGTCTCGCCCGTAGCCCCGCCCCACCAGACCGTTCGGGCACGCGTTGTCGCGCCCAGCAAGGCACCAGCGGCATCGTCCGCACGAGGAGGGCGACGAGACCGCCACCGCATCGCCCTCGGCCACGCCGTCGACCCCGTTGCCGACCGCGGCCACCCAGCCCGCCGTCTCGTGACCGAGCGTGAAGGGCATCGACCAGCCGAGCGCCTCGCCCATCGCCGCGGGCATCGCCATCATGTCGAGGTCGGAGTGGCACAGCCCGCATCCCGCCACCCGCACCACCACCTGCCCCGGCCCGGGGGTGGGCACGGGCACCTCCACCAGCTCCGGTGGGCGCTCCCAGGCCACGAGGCGGTAGGCGCGCATGGTCTCGGGCACGAGCGCTCACCGTACGCGACGCACCGGCCCCGGGGGGCGGGGCCGGTGCGTGGTCCAGGGGGACGGTGGGTCAGACGGTGCCGGCGAGGATCGCCTGCTGCTCCGAGGCCACGACGCCCGGGGCTCGCTCCTGGGTGACGGCGAAGAGCTCGAGGTCGTCGAGGCGGGAGGGGTCGACCGTGAACGGGACGATGGTGCGGCCGTCGTCGGTGCGGCTGGCCTCGCCGAACGTGCCGAGCGAGAGGATGGTCTCGTCGACCTTGCCCCAGAGCTGGTAGACGTCGCCGTCGGCCGGGGCCGCCACCCCGTCGAGGATCAGGTAGCCCTGGCCGCTGGGGGCGACCACGGCCTCACCGCTGCCGGCCTCGCCGTCCATGCGCACGGTGAGCTCGGCGTTGGCGACCGCGTCGTTGGCCTGGCGCTCGATCGACTGGTCGCGCAGGGCGCTCTCGAGCGTGTCGAGCCGGTTGCTCTGGCCGACGGCGATGAAGCCGAGGACGGCCACGATGCAGGCCGCCACCGCCAGCACGGCGAGCGCGGTGCGCGTGCCGCGGCGGGCGCGACGGGCCTCGTCGAGCGAGGTGGTCGGCGCGGCGGGCGCGGGCGACGCAGGCGCGACCGGGGCCAGGCGCATCGGCGGCGCAGGCGGCGACAGCTCCGAAGCGATGCGGTCCCACACGCCGTCGGGCGCGGCGCCTCCCGTGTTGGAGAGGAACGAGGCCACCTCCCGGTGGTCGGCCACCTCCGCCCGGCAGCGGGGGCACGAGCGCAGGTGGAGCTCGATGGCCTCCCGCTCGGCCGGATCGACCGCATCGAGGGCGTACGCCCCCAGCAGGTCGGTGTACTCGTCGTACAGGTCGTTCACGTCCAATCACCCAACCCCACGCCAGCAGCGGCGAACTCCACGCGCAGGCGCTTCAACCCCGAGCGGATCCGGCTCTTCACCGTGCCCTCGGGCTCGTCGAGCATGCTCGCCACCTCACGGTAGGTGTGGCCGCCGAGGTAGGCGAGCCGGATGGCCTGGCGCTCGGGCTCGGGCAGGGCGTCGAGCGCCTCGCGCACGTGGTCGGCGAGCGTCAGGTCCCACACCTCGCGCTCGAGGTCGTAGCCGCCCTCGGCGGTGCGGCGCAGGTCCTTCTCCTCGCGGCGGCGTCGCGAGGTCTCCGAGCGCAGCAGGTCGACCGACCGACCGTGGCACTGGGCCAGCAGGAACGAGCGCAGCGAGCCCCGGCCCGGATCGAACTTGTCGGGGTCGTTCCAGAGGCGCAGGAACACCTCCTGCACGATCTCCTCGGCGAGGGCCGCGTCGGCGAGCAGCCGCCGGGCCAGGCCGAACACGGCGCCGGCGTGGCGCCGGTAGGCCTCGGCGAGCGCGTCCTGGTGGTAGCGGCTGATCGCCATCACCAACCCGGCGTCGCTCGTCTCTCGCAGGTCACCCTCCACGTGAGCCTGTACGGAGCGCTCCCGTCGGTCGGATGAGGGATCGGCCGGCTGGTCGTCGCGGGTCACGGGCGGTCACTACCCATTCGGCGCGCGGTTCGGAACCCCGACACCACCTCGACGTGGCTGGCGTGCCCGAAGAGGTCGATCACCTCGGACCCGACGTGCTCGTAGCCGGCGTCGACGAGCAGGCGGGCGTCGCGCCCGAGGGCACCCGGGTCGCAGCTCACCAGGACGACCAGTTCAGCCCCGGTGGCCGCCACCGCGCCCACCACCCGTCGGCCCAGGCCGGCGCGCGCCGGGTCGGCGACGACCACGTCGGCCGGCGCCGGGCGCCATCGGTCCATCGCCACCTTCACGATGCGGGCGTCACGGTCGGCGAGGTTGGTGCGGGCGTCGGCGACGCTGCTCGCGCTGCGCTCGACGCCCAGCACCGATCGACCATCGCCCAGCGCGCCGGCGAACAGCCCGACCCCGCAGCAGAGGTCGACGAGCCGCCCGTCGTCCGGTGCGTGGGCGGCCAGGAGACCGCCGACCGACGCCACCAGGGCCTCGGCGCCCTCGGGGCTGGCTTGGAAGAACGAGCCGGCCGAGATGCGCCACCGTCGACCGGCCGCCTCCTCGTGGATCCAGGCCCGGTGACCGGCGCGGAGTTCCTCGTCGCCCACCACGACGACCCCCTCGGGGGCGATCACCCCCGCCGCCGTCGGCGACGCCACCACCATCCGCTCGCCGCTGCGCGCCCCGACCCGCACCGTGAGGGTGGTGCCGGCCGGGGCCCGCAGCGCGGCGATCACCTCGTCGACGAGGGGGTGGGCCACCAGGCATGAGGCGATCGGCACCGGCTCGTGCGAGCGACGCCGACGCAGGGCGAAGCGGCCCTCGTGGTCGGCCACCCCGCGCAGCGTCGTGCGGAGTCGCTCGGCCGGCAGCTCCGGGCCCGATCCGACCGTCGGCTCGACGATGCCGCCCGCCCTGGCGAGCACCTCGGCCACCACCTCGCGCCGCAGGGCGCGCTGGCGGGGCACCGCCACGTGCTGCCAGTCGCAGCCGCCGCACCCCTCGGCCAGGTGCGGACACGGCGGCGCGACGCGATCGGGCGAGGGCTCGAGCACGTCGACCACGTGGCCGCGAGCGAACCGGTCGCGCTCCTCGTCGAGCTCGACGACGACCGCCTCGCCGGGTAGGGCGCCGCCCACGAACACGACCCGGCCGCCGTCGTCGCGGGCCACCGACTCCCCGCCCACGGCCGGCGCGGTGGTGCGCAGCTCGACCGTCGTCACCCGGCGAGGCTACCGCCCCGCGGGCGGCCCGTAGGATGGGCAGGTGGCTGCTCCCCGACCCGTCCAGATCTCGCCGTCGGTCCTCTCGGCCGACTTCTCGAAGCTCGGCGACGAGTGCCGGGCCCTGGAAGACGCCGGGGCCGACCGCATCCACTGGGACGTGATGGACGGGCAGTTCGTGCCCAACCTCACCTTCGGGCCACCCGTGATCGCCGCGTGCCGGGCCGCCACGTCGCTGCCCTTCGAGGCCCACCTGATGGTCGAGACCCCCGAGCTGCTCCTCGCCGACTACGTCGAGGCCGGGGTCGAGCTCATCACCGTCCACGCCGAGGCCACCGTCCACCTCCACCGCTGCCTCGCCCAGATCGTCGACCTCGGCGCCCGCGCCGCGGTGACCATCGTCCCGTCCACCCCGGTGTCGGCCCTCGAGCACGTCCTCGACCTGGTCGACATGGTGCTGATCATGACGGTCAACCCCGGCTTCGGCGGCCAGGCGTACCTCGCCTCGCAGGAGCCCAAGGTCGCCGAGCTGCGCCGGATGGTCACCGAGCGCGGCCTCGACGTGGACATCGAGGTCGACGGCGGCATCGCCCCCGCCACCATCGGCGCCATCACCACGGCCGGCGCCAACGTGTTCGTGGCCGGCAACGCCGTGTTCAAGGCGCCCGGCGGGCTGGCCGCGGCCATCGCCGACCTGCGAGATCGGGCCGAAGCCGCCCAGCGCGGCGCCAGCGCCGCCTAGCTCGTGGCCCCTCGTCCCGCGGCCGTCGCCGCCCTCGCCCTCGTCCTCGCCGCCACGACGGCGGGCTGCACCGACGACGGCGGCTCCACCGCGTCGTTCTGCACGCAGGTCCGCAAGGTGCCCGCGCTCGAGACGGTGCTGGCCCGCTTCGACGAGACCGACCCCGACGTGCTGGCCGATCGCATCGACAAGGCCCGCACCGCCTACGACGCCCTCGCCGACGCCGCGCCGGGCGACGTGCGCGACGAGACGGCCTCGGTCGTGGCCCTGGTGGACGAGGTGCTCGACGCGGTCACCGACCACCCCACCGACCCGGCGGCCGCGGCCGACCAGCTGCGACGGGCCGTAGCCGACCACCCCGAGGCAGAGCAGGCGCGCGCCAAGGTGGCGTCGTTCGCCCAGC
Organism: Acidimicrobiales bacterium; assembly: GCA_020439525.1. Taxonomy (GTDB): domain Bacteria; phylum Actinomycetota; class Acidimicrobiia; order Acidimicrobiales; family Iamiaceae; genus Aquihabitans. The sequence continues at coordinate 5,158 of JAGQSL010000013.1, forward strand.
GCGAGTGCGACGTGCGCCTCGACCCCACGCTCGCCCCCTCGGAGGGGACGACCACGACGGCGGCGGCCACCGCCACCACCGCGGCCGCCGACACCGAGACGTCGACGACCGGCGGCTGACGGCCGGGAGGGCGGGCCTCAGGCGTCGCCGATGGCGGAGCGACGGGTGATCACGTTGTCGATGATCCCGTACTCCTTGGCCTGGTCGGCCGTGAACCAGCGGTCGCGCTCGGAGTCCTCTTCGATCTGCTCCACCGTCTGGCCGGTGTGCTCGGCGATCTTCTCGGCCATGAGGCGCTTGATGTAGATCATCCGCTCGGCCTGGATGGCGATGTCGGACGCCTGGCCCTGGATGCCACCCGAGGGCTGGTGCATCATGATCTGGCTGTGGGGCAGGGCCGAGCGCTTGCCCTTGGCGCCGGCGCAGAGCAGGAACTGGCCCATCGAGGCGGCCAGGCCCATGCACACCGTGGCCACGTCGGCGGTGACGAACTGCATGGTGTCGTAGATGGCCATGCCCGCCGAGATCGAGCCGCCGGGGCTGTTGATGTAGAGGAAGATGTCCTTCTCGGCGTCCTGGCCGTCGAGGTAGAGGATCTGCGCCGCCAGCTGGTTGGCGATGTGGTCGTTGACGTCCGTGCCCAGGAAGACGATGCGCTCCTTGAGGAGGCGGTTGTAGATGTCGGCACCGGGGTCCATGCCCCCGGGCCCCTGGAGCGACGGGACGAGCAGCGGGTGATCCATGGCGTCGCAGGCTAGCGGCGGCCCACCCCGTTGCCCGACCCCTCGCCGGCCCGCCCGCTGCCCGCGCCGCGCCCCACCGCGACCATCGTTCTTCGCCGTGATCGCGCGCTCTCAGCGCGTGGAACCGGCGAAGAACCACCGAGACCGCCCCACCGACCTTCTTCGCCCCGATCGGGTGCTCACACGACCAGTTCGGGGTGAAGAACGCCTCGCGCTCGAGATGCGAGCTCGGGCGGGGGTCCGAGCTCGTCCGTGCCGGCGGCGCGACTCGAACGCGCACTGGCCAGGATCCGAAACCTGGTGTCCTGGCGGGTGGGCTGTGCCGGCGGCGCGACTCGAACGCGCACTGGCCAGGACCTAAACCTGGTGCCTCTGCCGATTGGGCTACGCCGGCGGGGTGGCCGATGGTACCGATCTCCCGGCATCCTCTCCGGATGCCCGAGGGCCACACCATCCACCGCCTGGCCCGCGACCAGGCCCGAGACCTGCAGGGCCGCGGGGTCGAGGCCACCGCCGGGCAGGCCCGCTTCGCCGAGGGGGCCGAGCGCCTCCACGGCCAGGTGCTCCTGGGTACCGAGGCGTGGGGCAAGCACCTGTTCCACGAGTACGACTCGGGCGACGTCCTCCACGTCCACCTCGGGCTGATCGGCAAGTTCTTCCGCCGCACCGCGGAGCCCCGCCCGGAACCCACTCCCACCACCCGCCTGCGCCTCGCCGGCGACGAGGTGGCCTGGGACCTGATCGGCCCGATGACCTGCCGGCTCGTCTCCCCCGACGAGCAGGCGGCGGTCGTGGCCAAGCTCGGACCCGATCCCCTGCGCCGCGACGCGGATCCCGAGCGGATGTGGGCGAAGCTCCAGCGCTCGTCGAAGCCCATCGGCCTGCTGATGATGGAGCAGGACGTGGTGGCCGGCGTGGGCAACGTGTACCGGTCGGAGATCCTCAACATCGTCGGCGTCGACCCCCGCCGACCGGGCCGGCAGGTGACCCGCGACGAGTTCGACGCCATCTGGGCCGAGGCGGTGCGCCAGCTGAAGCTCGGCGTGAAGCGCAACCGGATCGTGACGATGGCGCCCGAGGACCTCCCCCGTCCGCTCAACCGGCTGCGGCGGGGCGAGGGCCGCTACGCCTACAAGCAGGAGGCGTGCGGACGGTGCCAGACCGTGCTCGACGTGTACCCGCTCGCCGGGCGCACCACCTGGAGCTGCCCCACCTGCCAGCCCGCCTGATCCCCCTTCGGTAGGTTCGAGTCGTGCACGTGCGCGAGGTCCCGACGCCGGCGCTCGTGGTCGACCTCGATGCGCTCGACGCCAACATCGCCCGCATGGGCGCCCGCTGGCCGGGGCGCCGCCTGCGACCCCACGTCAAGGCGTTCAAGAGCACGGCGCTGGCCGCCCGCCTCGCCGACGCCGGCCACGACGCCTTCTGCGCAGCGACGCTCCGCGAGGTCGCCGGCCTCGCCGCCGCCGGGCTGGGCGCCGACCTGCTCCTCGCCAACGAGACGGTCGACGTCGCCCGGCTGCGCCGCACCCTCGACGGCTCCCCCGAGGCGCGCATCACCATCGCCGTCGACTCGCCCGAGACCATCGAGGTCGCGGCGGCCGCTGGCGTCCGCGAGGTGCTGATCGACGTCGACGTGGGCATGCCGCGCTGCGGGTGCCGCCCGGAGCAGGCCGGCCGGCTCGCCGAGCTCGCCCGCTCGGCCGGGCTCGGGGTGCGCGGCGTCATGGGCTACGAGGGGCACCTCATGGCCGAGCCGACCGATCGGGCGGCGAAGGTGGCGGCGGCGATGGCCACCCTCCTCGGCGCCCACGCCGAGGTCGGCGGCGACGTGATCTCCGGCGGTGGCACCGGCACGTGGGACTGCAACGAGCACGTGACCGAGCTCCAGGCCGGCAGCTTCACGTTGATGGACACGCACTACGAGGCGGCCGGCGTCGGCTTCGCCCCCGCGATGCACCTCGAGACCACCGTGGTCTCGCGCCACCCCGAGGGCGGCTGGGCGGCGGTCGACGGCGGGCTGAAGGCGCTGGGCATGGACCACGGCGACCCGATGATCGCAGGTGCGGCGGTCTGGTACTGCGCCGACGAGCACACCGTGTTCTCGATGGCCGACGGTGCCGCGCTGCCCGCGGTCGGCAGCCGGGTCCGCATCTGGCCGGCCCACGTGGACCCCACGGTCGCGTACCACGAGCGGCTCTGGGTAGCCCGGGGCGACGAGGTCGTCGACGAGTGGGCGGTCGACCTGCGGGGCTGGTGACGCCTCGGCTCAGAGCAGGTCGACCAGCGCCCGCAGCGATCGCCCCCGGTGGCTGATGGCGTGCTTGGCGGCGGAGTCCATCTCGGCGAAGGTGCGGCCGTCGCCGTCGTCGGGCACGAACACGGGGTCGTAGCCGAACCCGCCACCGCCACGGGGCGTCGGTGCGATCGTGCCCTCGACCACGCCCTCGGTGACCACCTCGGCGCCGTCGGGGCGCCGGAGCACGAGCACGGCGCGGAAGCGAGCCGTGCGAGCTGCGGGCTCGATGGCCCCCGCGGCCTTCAGCGCAGCCAGCAGCTTGGTCACGTTGTCGGCGTCGCTCGCGCCCTCGCCGGCGTAGCGGGCCGAGAAGACCCCGGGCTCGCCGCCGAGCGCATCCACCTGGAGGCCTGAATCGTCGGCGAGCGCGGCGAGGCCGGTGGCCTCCACGAGGGCGACCGCCTTGAGCCGGGCGTTGCCCTCGAACGTGTCGGCGTCCTCCACCACGTCGGGAACCTCGGGCGGGCGCGGCACCAGTGCCACGGCGTCGCCCAGGATCTCGGCGATCTCTCCCGCCTTCTTCGGGTTGGCGGACGCCAGCACCACCGGGGTGCCCGGGGGCAGGAACGTCACGAGCGCGGGGACGGCGGCGTGGCCAGGACCTCGCGCTGGAGGGCCACGATCTCGGCGATGCCCTTCTCGGCCAGGCCAAGCAACGCCTCCAGCTCGTCGCGGGAGAACGGCGCGCCCTCGGCCGTTCCCTGCACCTCGACGTAGCCGCCCGTGCCGGTCATCACCACGTTCATGTCGGTCTCGGCGGTGCTGTCCTCGACGTAGGGGAGGTCGAGCACCGGGGTGCCGCCCACGACGCCGACCGAGATCGCCGCGCACTCGGTGGTGAGCGGGTTGGCCTTCAGCGAGCCGGACTGCACGAGCCGGGTGAGCGCGTCGTGCAGGGCGACGTAGCCGCCGCAGAT
>JAGQSL010000167.1 GCA_020439525.1 Acidimicrobiales bacterium
GTTCGATTCCCTTCTTGGGCTCCAAGGTCACCGGGCGGTCAGCGGGGGTTCACCGGCGGGGCCTACGGTGACCGGCATGCGACACCCTGAAGCGCTCGTCGGCGATCCGGATCACGTGGCGACGGTGGTCGACGCCCTGACCTCGGCGGACCTCGCGCCGATCGTGGACCTGGTGATCACCGCCGACCGCGATGGCTACGAGGCCCGGGCGGTCGACGGGCGGGTCCGGTTCCGACGGGAGGCCGAGGGGTGCGGGTGGTCGTTCGCCGAGACGGAGGTCGAGGGCCGCAACCCGCTCGGGGATCGGGCGACCGACCGGTTCGTCGGCCTCGACGTGGAGATGGCGAACCCCCACCCCACGCGCACGGAGAACGCCTATCCGCACGCCTACGAGATGGTCGCCCAGATCTTCGACCACCCCGCCGCGCCCGATGTGCTGACGCTGCACACGCCGGCGCACAACTGGGAGGACCACGGCGGGGAGCGGGGTGAGCACGGGTCGATGAGCACGGTCCAGGCCCGGGCGCCGTTCATCCTCGGCGGCGCCGGCGTGCGCCAGCTCGGCACCGTCGCCCGCAGCTGCAGGCTGGTCGACGTGGCGCCGACGGTGCTGGCGCTCATGGGGGCGGCGCCGCACCCCGACGGCGTCGGGCTCAACGGGCAGCGCCGCAGCGACGCCCTGCTGCGTCGACAGGACGGCGAGGTCCAAGACGACCTGCTCGCCTCGCCGGCCGAGCGACCCGACCACGTGGTGGGGTTCCTCCTCGACGGGTGCAACCCCAACGTGCTCTACGACGCCATCGCGTGCGGCGAGGCGCCGAACCTGGCCCGCATCGCCGCGATGGGCACGACGTTCGAGCACGGCGCGTTCTCGTCCATGCCCACGGTGACCCTCGCCAACCACACGTCGATCCTCACCGGCGCCCACCCCGGCCACCACGGGATCTTGAACAACGCGTGGTACGACCGGCGCATCGGCGAGCAGGTCATCACCAACTCGCCCGCCACCTGGCCGTGGGCGATGGGCACGCTGTCGCCGGAGGTGGAGACGATGTACCAGGCGGTGAAGCGCACCTGGCCCGACGCGTTCACCCTCGCCGCCAACGAGCCGTGCGACACCGGCGCCGACATGGGCACGTTCACCCTGATGCGCGGCGGCACGATGCCCGAGCGGCCGCCACGGCCCGAGGACCTGCCCTTCGCCACCGAGCGGTTCGTGCGGCCCGAGAAGAAGTACGCCACGGCGAGCCGGGTCGACCACGTCGGCCTCGAGCTGACGCTCGGGGTGTGGGGGCGCGGCTACCAGGGCGTCGAGTACCCGCTGCCCCGCTTCAGCTGGGTGAACTTCTCGCTCACCGACGCCGCGTTCCACCTCGGCGGCCCGTGGTCGGAGGTGGCGCGGGCGTCGATCCACGACACCGACGCCCGGGTCGGGCAGGTGCTCGACGCGGTCGAGGCCCGCGGCGTGCTCGACCGCACCGCGTTCTTCGTGGTGGCCGACCACGGCATGGAGGAGTCGAACCCCGCCGTCACCGGCGACTGGGGCGACGCGCTGCGCGGCACGGGCGTGCCGTTCCGCGACGAGGCCTACATGTGGATCTACGCCGGGGTCGAGTAGGTCAGACGCCGTCGGCCACGCCGAGGAGCCGCGCTCGGCTCACGGCGCGCATGCCCCGGGAGAGACCGAACGCGGCCACGATCCAGGCGACGACCCCCAGCCAGAAGCCGGCCGACTCGGCGCCGAAGAGGGCGCCGGTGCTCTGGCTGTAGGCGATGCCGATCATCGGGAGCGTGACGAGCCCGGCGGCCTGCTGGGCCGCGGCCGTGGACTTCACCTTCGCCGACAGCCGCAGCACGATCGACAGCGTGAGGGCCAGGAACGGCGGCACCACCCAGAGCATGAGCACCCACCAGGACTGCGTGGGGAAGAACCAGCCGCCCACCTCCGGCCCGACGAACAGGTTCACGATCAGCGAGTAGACCCCGAAGCCCATCAACGTGGTGGCGTACCCGGGCAGGAGGCTGGCGATCAGCTTCCCGAGGTAGATCTCGCGCTCGTGGGCGGGGGAGTGGGCGAGGAACTCGCCCGTGCCCCGTTCTCGCTCGCCGACGATGGTCGAGGCGCCGATCGCGGTGGAGATCGTGAGGGGCACGACGATGGCCACGGGCGCCAGCAGGAACACGGCGAGCGCGTAGGCGGTCTTGCCCTCGGGCGACTCGCCCTGGATCTGGGCCTGGGCCGACGGCGGGAGCACCTTCAGGGTCTCCGAGACCTGGTTGACCACCTTGACGTCGCCGATCTTGGTGATCGTCATCAGCAGGACGGTCGGGATGATCAGGAAGAAGATGGCGCCGAGGAAGACCATCGGCATCCAGAAGCCCTTGTCCTCGATCAGCTGGCGCAGGTCGGAGCGGGCCACGATGCGCACCCGCTTCCAGCTCAGGTCGAGCCAGCCGCCCCGCGACGGGGCGGGCGTGGTGGGCGAGACGGCGGGGGCGGTCATCGTGCCTCCTCGGATCCGGGCCACCCGGTGAGGGCGGCCACCTGGCGGTGGCGGTCGGTGACGGCGGCCGGGGGGAGCCCGTCGTCGGGGCGCTCCACGGGGGAGAGCTGGCGCCCGCCGTCGTCCGCGATGTCCTTCTTCGTGCGGACGGCGAAGTACAGATCCTCGAGGCTGGGCTGGATCGGCTCCACGCGGGTGAGGCGCAGGCCGTTGGCCAACAGGGCCAGCACGACGTCGGGGGTGCGGTGGTCGCCGTCGAGGTGCAGCCGCACCTGGCACGGGTCGGTGTCGGCCTCGACCTGGCGAACCCCGGGGATGCGCGCGAGCGGCGCCGGATCGACGGGCGCCTCGGCGCCCACCAGCACGACCGTGCCCGGCCAGAAGCGCTGCGTCAGCTCGGTGGGGGTCCCGGCGACGAGGTCGGTCCCGTCCTCCATCACGATCACCTTGTCGGCGAGGCCCTCGGCCTCGAGGAGCAGGTGGGTGCACATCACGACGGTGCGGCCGTCGTCGGTCATCTCACGGATCATCTCGAGCACGGCGTGGCTCGACTCGGGGTCGAGGCCCGAGGTCGGCTCGTCGAAGAGCAGCAGGTCCGGCTGGTGCAGGATCGAGCGGGCGAGCGCCAGGCGGGTCTTCATGCCGGTCGAGAACCCGCCGACGCGGTGCTCGAGGGCGTGCTCGATGCCGAAGCGCGCCGCCGCGTCGCGGATGCGGCGGTCGATCTGGTCGCCTCGCCCGAGGCCATAGAGCTCGGCGGCGTAGGCGAGGTTGGCGTGGCCGCTCAGGCGGTCGTAGAGCGCCGGCTTGGCCGACACCACGCCGCAGCGGCGCCGCACCTCCTCGCCGTAGATCGACGGGTCGAGACCGAAGGTGCGGACCGATCCGGCGTGGGCGTCGAGCGCGCCGGTGATCATGCGGATCGCCGTGGTCTTGCCGGCACCGTTGGGGCCGAGCAGCACGGTGATGCGGTTGGCGGGAACGATCAGGTCGAGCCCGGCGAGGGCGTCGACGGTCCCGAAGCGGCGGCGAACGCCCTCCAGCGCGACGATCGGCTCCGGCTCGCCCGTGGTCGGAGAGGTGGTGGTCACCCGCAACCGATCGGCCCCACCGGCCCGATCGTGAGCGTGGGCGGCGCAGGCGAGCGTCCGCCGCCCGACCGGGCGACCTTGCTAGCGTCGTACAGGTGTTCGTGTTGGGGATCGACCCAGGGCTCTCACGCTGCGGCTACGGCGCGGTGCACGCCGGCGCGTCCGGCACCCGGGCCCGCGCCATCGGGGTGATCCGCACGTCGCCCGCAGATCCGCTGCCCCAGCGCCTGGCCGAGCTCCAGGGCGAGCTGCGGTCGCTCATCGCCGAGCTGCGGCCCGACGTGGTGGCGGTCGAGCGCATCTTCTTCCAGAGCAACGTGCGCACCGCCATGTCGGTCGGCCAGGCCAGCGGCCTGGCGATGGCCGAGGCCGTGGCGGCGGGCTGCGAGGTCGTCCAGTACTCGCCCAACGAGGTGAAGCTGGCCGTCGCCGGCGACGGCTCGGCCGACAAGGCCCAGGTCGGCCAGATGGTCCAGCGGCTGCTCGGGCTGGCGGCCCCGCCGAAGCCGGCCGACGCGGCGGACGCCGCCGCGCTCGCCCTCTGCCACCTCGCCCACGCCCCGGTGCGCGCCCGCCTGGCGCGCGCCCAGCTCACCACCACCGGAGGACGTCGATGATCGGCTCGCTGCGCGGCACCCTGCTCGACCGCTCGCTCACCGGCGAGATCCTGATCGAGGTCGGCGGCGTCGGCTACCGGGTGCAGGCCGGGCCCGCCACCTCGGCCCGCCTCGGTGACCTGGGCGCCGAGGTCTTCGCCTGGGTCCACCACCACGTCCGCGAGGACGCGGACACGCTCTACGGCTTCGCCACCAAGGACGAGCGCGACGCCTTCGAGGCGCTGCTCGGCGCCCATGGCGTCGGCCCGGCCCTCGCCATGGCCATCTTGTCGGTGCACCCGCCGGTCAACCTGGCCCGGGTGCTCGCCGACGACGACGTCGCGGCCCTCTGCCTCGTGCCCGGCGTCGGCAAGAAGACGGCCGCTCGCCTGCTGATCGAGCTCAAGGCCAAGCTCGACATCCCGCTCGGCGACGACGTGGTCGTGGTCGACGGGGCCCCGGCGGCCCCGGCGTCGGCGCGCGCCGACGTGCGCGACGCGCTCGCCGAGCTCGGCTACGGCCCCGACGAGATCGCCGAGGCCACCCGCGAGCTGCCCGACGGCGATCCGGGCTCGCTGCTGAAGGAGGCGCTGCGGCGCCTCGCCGGGGCGCGCTGAGGTGCGCGACGAGCTGCTGGCCCCCGAGCCGGTCGAGCCTGGCGAGCTGTCCGAGGAGGTCAGCCTCCGCCCGCGCACGCTCGACGACTTCGTGGGCCAGGCCGAGCTGAAGGACCACCTGTCCATCATCCTCGAGGCCGCCCGACGTCGAGGCCAGGCCGCCGACCACCTCCTCTTCGCCGGCCCGCCCGGCCTCGGCAAGACCACGCTCGCCGGGATCGTCGCGGCCGAGATGGCCGCCGAGCTCCACGTGACCTCCGGCCCGGCGCTCGAGCGCGGCGGCGACCTCGCCTCGATCCTCTCGCAGCTCGACGAGGGCGACGTGCTGTTCATCGACGAGATCCACCGGTTGTCACGGGCGGTGGAGGAGGTCCTCTATCCGGCCATCGAGGACTTCCAGCTCGACATCGTGCTCGGCAAGGGCCCGGCCGCCCGTTCGATCCGCATGGACGTCCCGCGCTTCACCCTGGTGGGCGCCACCACGCGCACCGGGCTCATCACCGGTCCGCTCCGCGATCGCTTCGGGCTGGTGGCTCGTCTCGACTACTACGAGCCCGACGACCTCGAGGCCATCGTGGCGCGCGCCGCGGGGATCCTCGACGTGCGGGCCGATGCGGACGGCTGCGCCGAGATCGCCCGCCGGGCCCGCGGCACCCCCCGCATCGCCAACCGCCTGCTGCGCCGGGTGCGCGACTTCGCCGAGGTGCGTGGTGCCGGCGTCGTCGACGCCGAGTCCGCGCGCGAGGGCCTCGCCGTGTTCGGCGTCGACCAACGGGGCCTCGACAAGGTCGACCGCGCGCTGCTGCGGGCCCTGTGCGAGCGCTTCGCCGGCGGCCCCGTCGGGCTGTCGACGCTGGCCATCAGCGTGGCCGAGCCCACCGAGACCGTCGAGGACGTGTACGAGCCCTTCCTCATCCGCGAGGGGCTGCTCATGCGCACGCCGCGCGGCCGGGTGGCGACGCCGGCGGCATGGGAGCACCTCGGGCTGGTGGCACCGCCCCGCTCGAGCGACGACGCGCCGCCCCCGGGCCTGTTCGGCTAGCGACCGCTCGCGCAGCGGTAGCCTCACGCCGTGCAGATCGAGTTCAACGCCTCCGACGGGCCCTCGCTCGGCGTCGAGGTCGAGCTGGAGCTCATCGACCTGCGCACGGGGCAGCTCGCCTCGGTCGCCACGCCGGTGCTCACCGAGCTCGGCGTCGGCCACCCCGATGGCGTGCACCCGAAGGCGAAGCACGAGCTGTTCGAGTGCTGCATCGAGATCGTCACGGGCGTGTGCACCACCGTCGCCGAGGCGCGCGCCGACCTCGAGGCCACGCTGGCCGAGGTCCGGGCGGCTGCCGCCCGCCACGGGTGCACGGTGATCTGCTCGGGCAGCCACCCCTTCTCGCTGTGGGGCGAGCAGCGGGTGAGCCCGAACGAGCGCTACGACCGCCTGGTCGACGAGATGCAGTGGATGGCGCGCCGGCTGCAGATCTTCGGTGTGCACGTCCACGTCGGCGTGCGGTCCGGCGAGAAGGCGATCGTGGTGGCCAACGCCGTCGCCAACCGGATCCCGCACCTGCTCGCCCTCACCGCGTCGAGCCCGTTCTGGGAGGGGCACGACACCGGGTTGGCCTCCACCCGCTCCAAGGTGTTCGAGGGCCTGCCCACCGCCGGGCTGCCTGCGGACCTGGCCGACTGGGCCGACTTCGAGCAGTACATGTCGACGCTCGTGGCCGCCGGAGCGATCAGCACCGTCCGCGAGGTGTGGTGGGACGTGCGACCCCACCCCGACTTCGGCACCGTCGAGCTGCGGATGTGCGACGGCATCCCCACCATGGGCGAGGTCGCGTCGGTCGCCGCCCTCGCCCAGGCGCTCGTCGCCCACATCGACCGGCGCCACGACGAGGGCGCGGCGCCGGCCCGCCAGCGCGACTGGATCCTCTGCGAGAACAAGTGGCGGGCGGCGCGCCACGGCCTCGACGCCGAGCTGATCGTCGACGACGGCGGACGGGTGCAGCCGGCCCGCGACGCGATCCTCCAGCTGGTCGCCGACGTGCGACCCGACGCCGAACGGCTCGGGTGCGCCGACGAGCTCGACGGGATCACCGCCATCTGCGAGCACGGCGCCAGCTACGAGCGCCAGCGACGGGCGAGCGAGGGGGGCACCAACCTCTGGGCCGTCGTCGACCAGCTGGCCCGCGAGCTCTCGTCCGGCGAGCCGTCGCGGTGAGCGCCCCGGCTCGCATCGCCGCCCGCGTCGCCGAGCTGGAGGGCGACCTCATCGCCCTGCGCCGCGACCTGCACGCCCACCCCGAGCCGTCGTGGGAGGAGCACCGCACCACCGAGGTGCTCGTCGAGCGCCTCCGCCGGGCCGGGCTCGCCGCCGAGGTCGGCCCGACGGGCACCGGCGCCCTCTGCGACGTGGGGCGCGAGGGTCCCATCGTGGCCATCCGCGCCGACATCGACGCCTTGCGCCTCCACGATGCCAAGGAGGTGCCGTACCGCTCCACGGTGCCCGGCGTGTGCCACGCGTGCGGCCACGACGTGCACACCGCCGCCGCCCTCGGCGCCGGGCTCGCCGTCCACGACGAGCTGGAGCGCTCGGGCGGACCGGGGCGGGTGCGGCTGATCTTCCAGCCCGCGGAGGAGGCGGTCCCGGGCGGGGCGTCGACCCTGCTCGAGGCGGGCGTGGTCGACGGGGTCGAGGTCGTCTACGCCCTCCACGCCGACCCGTCGCGCCCCGTCGGCTCGATCGGCGTCAGCGCCGGGCCCATCACGTCGGCGGCCGACCAGCTCTGCATCCGCCTGCACGGGCCCGGAGGCCACACCGGTCGCCCGCACGAGACCGCCGACCTGGCCCACATCGCGGCCCGCGTGGCCATCGAGCTGCCGATGACCCTCGGGCGCCTGTCGGACCCTCGCGACGGCCTCAACCTCACGTTCGGCTCGATCCAGGTCGGATCGGCCGCGAACGTCATCGCCACCGAGGCCACCCTGCTCGGGTCGCTCCGGGCATCGGGGCGCGGCGCCTGGGAGGCCGCGCCCGGCCACCTCCGGCGCATCATCGCCTCGATCGCCGAGCCGCTCGGCGCCACCTGGGAGCTCGAGCACCTGGTCGGCGCGCCACCCATCCTCAACGACCCCTGGGCGGTCGAGCAGGTGCGTCGGGCCGCCCACGACGCCGAGGGCGTCGATCACATCGGCCCCACCGCCCAGAGCGCCGGAGGCGAGGACTTCTCCTGGTACGGGGAGCGGGCGAAGCTCGGGTACTTCCGCCTCGGCGTGTGGGATCCGGCCGGGCTCCGCGTCGACCTGCACGCCGGCGCGTTCGACGTCCACGAGCGGGCCATCGGCCTCGGGGCCCAGGTGCTCGCCGGCGCCGCGCTGCGCTCGCTCGAGGAGCTCACCTCGGGCTGAGCCCTCGCGGCCCGTACGCTGGCCGATCCCGTGGACACCGCCGAGCTCGACTACCCACTGCCGCCCGGCTCGATCGCCCAGACGCCGATCGAGCCTCGCGACGCGGCCCGGCTGCTCGTCGACGGCGGGCCCGGGCGTCCGCCGGCGCACCGCCACGTGCGCGACCTGCCCTCGCTGGTCGGCGCCGGCGACCTGATCGTCGTCAACGACACGAAGGTCATCCCGGCACGGCTGCACCTGCGCAAGCCCACCGGGGGCGCCGTCGAGGTGCTGCTGCTCGAGCGGCGTCCGGAGGGCTGGTGGGAGGCGCTCGTGCGCCCGAGCCGGCGGGTCGCGGTCGGGGCTCGGCTCCGGCCGGCCGCCGCCGAGGCCGGCGACCTCGAGGTCGAGGTCGGTGAGGTCCTCGGCGACGACGGGCGCCGCGCCGTCACCGTGCACGGAGGCGCCGACGACGACCTCGACGTGCTGGCGGCTGTCGGCGAGGTGCCGCTCCCGCCGTACATCCACGAGCCGCTCGGGGACGTCGACCGCTACCAGACGGTGTACGCCCGCACGCCGGGCTCGGTGGCTGCGCCCACCGCCGGGCTCCACCTCACCGACGACGTCTTGTCGGGTTGCCGGGCCGCCGGGGCCGAGGTGGCCACCGTCGACCTGGTGGTGGGGCTCGGGACGTTCCGCCCGATCACCACCGACGCGGTCGAGGACCATCCGATGCACGCCGAGCGCTACCGGATCCCCGACGCGACGCGCGAGGCGCTCGACCACGGCGATCGACGGGTGCTCGCCGTGGGCACCACGGTCGTGCGGGCGCTCGAGTCCTACGCCGCCACCGGCGAGGCGGTCGGCACCACGAGCCTGTTCATCCGCGACGGCCATCCGTGGGCGCTGGTGGATCGGCTGCTCACCAACTTCCACGTGCCCCGCTCGTCGCTGCTCGCGCTCGTGCGGTCGTTGGTGGGCCCGCGCTGGCGCGACCTCTACGCCGTCGCGCTCGAGGAGGGCTACCGGTTCCTGTCGTTCGGCGATGCCATGCTCCTCGAGCGTGCCGGCGGGGAGGATGGCGGCCGATGAAGCTCACGATCGACGTCGCCGCCACCGACGGCGCGGCGCGCACCGGGACGATCGCCACGGCCCGGGGCGTCTTGCCGACCCCGCTGTTCATGCCGGTCGGCACCCGGGCCTCGGTCAAGGCGCTCGACGCCGGCGACCTCGAGCGCCTCGGCATCCCGCTGATCCTCGGCAACACGTACCACCTGATGCTGCGTCCGGGGGCCGACCTCATCGCCGACCTGGGTGGCCTCCACCGGTTCATGGACTGGTCGGGCCACGTGCTGACCGACTCGGGCGGCTTCCAGATCTTCTCCCTCGAGCCCAAGGTCACCGACGACGGTGCGACCTTCCGCTCCACCTACGACGGCTCGACCCACCACCTGACCCCGGAGGGCGCGGCCGAGGTGCAGGCCAAGCTGGGCGGCGACATCCAGATGGTGCTCGACGTGTGCCCGCCGCTGCCGTCGCCCGATCGCGTGGTCCGCGCTGCGGTCGAGCGCACCGCGTCGTGGGGCGAGCGGGGCCGCCGCGCGTTCCTCGACCTCGCCGCCTGGCGCGACGAGCGGGGCCTCGTGCAGTCGCAGTTCGGCATCTGCCAGGGCGGGATCGACCTCGATCTGCGGGCGGCGAGCGCCCGCCAGGTGGTCGACACCGGCTTCGACGGCTACGCCGTCGGCGGTCTGTCCGTGGGGGAGACCCGCGAGGAGATGC
>JAGQSL010000168.1 GCA_020439525.1 Acidimicrobiales bacterium
ACCCTCGCCGGGTGCCCCCGTCGGATCGAGCGATCGCCGCCCTCGCCACGCTCGCCGCCGCCATCCCGGGCGGCGAGCGACGGGTGCCCCAGGAGCAGATGGCCGGGGCCGTGGCCGACGCCATCGGGTCGGGGCGCCACCTGCTCGCCCAGGCGGGCACGGGCACCGGCAAGAGCTTCGCCTACCTCGTGCCGGCGATCCTCGCCGGCAAGCGGGTCGTCGTGGCCACCGCCACCAAGGCCCTCCAGGACCAGCTGGCTGGCAAGGACCTGCCGTTCCTCGAGGAGCACCTCGGCCGAGAGGTCACCTTCGCCGTGCTCAAGGGCCGCTCGAACTACGTGTGCCGCCAGCGCATCGCCGAGATCTCCGGCGCCGGCCAGCTCGCCCTCGACGGGTTGGCCGACCGGGCCTCGCCCTCCGAGCTCAGCGCGCTCAAGCTGTGGGCGGCCAGCACCCCCACGGGCGACCGGGCCGAGCTCTCGGCCGAGCCGTCGCCCCAGGCGTGGGCCGCGGTCAGCGTGTCGGCCCAGGAGTGCCCGGGCGCCCGGCGCTGCCCGAGCGGCGGCGCGTGCTTCGCCGAGGCGGCCCGCCAACGCGCCGCCGAGGCCGACGTCGTCGTGGTGAACCTGCACCTGCTCGGCCTCGACCTCGCCACCGGCGGCGCGATCCTCCCCGAGCACCACCTCGTGGTGGTCGACGAGGCCCACCAGCTCGAAGACGTCATCTCCGACACGTCGGGCTACGAGCTCTCGGCCGGGCGCTTCGCCAACCTGGCCCGATCCGTGCGGGCCATCCTCGACGACCCGGCGGCGGTCGACGACCTCGAGACCTCGGGCGACCTGCTCTCCGCGGTGCTCACCGAGCACGTCGATCGGCGCCTGCGCGGGGCCCTGCCCGTCGAGGTGGCCGACGCGCTGGCGCTCATCCGCGCTCGCCTCGACCGGGTGATGGCCAGCCTCCGCAAGGTGCCCGACGACGCCCCCGACGACGTCAAGACGCGCAAGGAGCGCGCCGTGCAGCTGACCACCACCGTGATGGCCGACGTCGTGGGCGCCGCCGAGGTGCCCGAGACCTCGGTGGCGTGGGTGGAGGGCCCGAGCCACCACCCGAAGCTGTGCGTGGCCCCGCTCGACGTCTCCGAGCTGCTGCGCGCCCGGCTGTGGGAGCAGACCACCACCGTGCTCACCAGCGCCACCCTCCCCGCCGGGCTGGCCGAGCGGGTCGGGCTGGTGGCGGGCAGCTTCGACCAGCTCGACGTGGGCAGCCCCTTCGACTACGACGCCAACGGCCTCCTCTACTGCGCCGCCCACCTGCCCGACCCCCGCTCCGACGCGTTCGACCCGGCCGTCCACGAGGAGCTGGGGGCGCTCATCGCCGCCGCAGGCGGTCGGACCCTCGCCCTGTTCACCTCGTACCGGTCGATGGATCGCGCCGTCGAGGCGCTGCGCGGCGAGCTGCCCGGCCCGCTGCTGTCGCAGCGCGACCTGCCGAAGCCGGCGCTCGTC
Organism: Acidimicrobiales bacterium; assembly: GCA_020439525.1. Classification (GTDB taxonomy): domain Bacteria; phylum Actinomycetota; class Acidimicrobiia; order Acidimicrobiales; family Iamiaceae; genus Aquihabitans. The sequence continues at coordinate 1,506 of JAGQSL010000168.1, forward strand.
GAGGCGTTCACCAACGACGAGTCGGCCAGCCTCTTCGCCACCATGGGCTTCTGGCAGGGCATCGACGTCCCCGGCCGCACCCTCTCGCTCGTCACCATCGACCGCCTGCCGTTCCCGCGCCCCGACGAGCCGCTGCTGCAGGCCCGGCGCGAGCAGGCCCGGGCCGACGCCTTCCGGCTGATCGACCTGCCCCGCACGGCGATGATGCTGGCCCAGGGCGTCGGGCGGCTGATCCGGTCGCGCGAGGACCGCGGCGTCGTCGCCGTGTTCGACCCCCGGCTGGCCACGGCCAAGCGCTACCGCTGGGACCTGATCAGCGCACTGCCGCCGTTCCGCCGGACCAAGGATCGAGCCGAGGTCGAGGCGTTCCTGCGCGACCTCACGGCATGATGGGCCGATGGCCGATGACGAGACCCCACCGGCGACCTACGACGACCTGCGGGCCGTGTACGTCAACGCCACGCTCACCCGCTCTCCCGGCACCAGCCACACCCAGCGCCTGATCGACCGCTCGCGCCACATCATGGACGCCCAAGGCGTGCAGACCGAGGTGATCCGCGCCGTCGACCACGACATCGCGCCCGGCGTCTGGCCCGACATGACCGAGCACGGGTGGCCCTCCGACGAGTGGCCCGCCCTCTACGAGCGCATCCTGGCCGCCGACATCCTCGTGCTCGCCGGGCCCATCTGGCTCGGCGACAACAGCAGCGAGATGAAGAAGGTCATCGAGCGGCTCTACGCCAGCTCCGGCGACCTCAACGACCAGGGCCAGTGGATCTACTACGGGCGCGTCGGGGGCTGCCTGATCACCGGCAACGAGGACGGCATCAAGCACTGCGCCATGGACGTGCTCTACAGCCTCCAGCACCTCGGCTACGTGATCCCGCCGCAGGCCGACGCCGGCTGGATCGGCGAGGCCGGCCCGGGACCGAGCTACGGCGACGAGCGCGACGACGGCACCCGCATCGGCCTCGACAACGACTTCACCAACCGCAACACCACCTTCATGGCCTGGAACCTGATGCACACGGCGAAGATGCTGCGCGACGCAGGTGGATTCCCCTCGGGTGGCAACCGGGCGGACTCGTGGAGAGAGTTCACCAACGCGGTGGATCAACCTCCGCTGGCCTGATCCGAACCCGGGCCGCCAGCACNNCGCAACACCACCTTCATGACCTGGAACCTGCTGCACCTCGCCCGGCTCCTGAAGGACGCCGGCGGCATCCCCGCCCACGGCAACCAGCGCGCCCGCTGGGACGCCGGCGCCCGCTTCGACTTCGAGAACCCCGAGTACCGCTGACACACTGGTCCCCGTGGGGACCAAGTTGCGATCGATCGCCCGCGTCGGCGTCGCCGGCGCTCGGGCCCGAGGCCTCGGACGCGCGGAGCCGCTGCGAGATCGCCAGCGGTGGTCGGCCGAGCAGGCCCAGGCGTGGGGCGAGCGCACCGGCTGGCTGCTCGGCTCCAACTTCACGCCGTCGACCGCGGGCAACCAGCTCGAGCTGTGGCAGCCCGAGACGTTCGACCCCGAGACGCTCGATCGCGAGCTCGGGTGGGCGGCCGAGGTGTGCGGGATGAACAGCATCCGCCTGTTCCTCCACGACCTGGCCTGGCTGGTCGACCCGGCCGGGTTCCTCGACCGCGTCGACCGCGTGCTCGACCTCGCCGCCGGCCACGGGATCTCGGTGATGCCGGTCCTCTTCGACGGCATCTGGGACCCCGAGCCCCGGCCCGGCCCCCAACGGGCGCCTCGACCGGGCATCCACAACTCCACCTGGCTGCAGTCGCCGGGCGCGGCCGTCGTCGCCGACCGGTCGCGCTGGGAGAGCCTCCGGCCCTACGTCGAGGCCGTGGTGGGTCGCTTCGCCGCCGACGAGCGCGTCGTGGTCTGGGACCTCTGGAACGAGCCCGACAGCCCGAACTACGCGTTCGCCGACCGCGACCCGGTGCACAAGCGCGAGCGCATCGGCGAGCTCCTCGAGCTGGTGTGGGACTGGGCGGTGGAGGTCGATCCCGACGCCCCGCTCACCGTCGGCGTCTACCTGTTCCCGAGCCGCGAGGTCGAGCGCACCACGCCGGTCGCTCGCACGGCGATCGAGCGCTCCGACGTCATCTCGTTCCACTCCTACGAGGACGAGGCCGGGCTGGTCCGGGCGATCGACCACCTCGCCCGGCACGGCCGGCCGCTGCTGTGCACGGAGTGGATGGGCCGGCCCACCTCGCCGGTCTCGCTCGCCCGCGTCCTCGCCGAGCGCCAGGTGGGCGCCTACGTCTGGGGCCTCGTCGACGGCCGCACCCAGACCCGCTTCTCCTGGACGTCGTGGATCCGGCGCGACCGGCCCGACGCGCCCTGGTTCCACGAGCTGCTGCACGCCGACGGCTCGCCCTACGACGATGCCGAGGCGGCCCTGCTGCGCGAGCTGTCGCCGCGCCGATCCGCCGCCGATCAGTAGCCGAGGCGCTCGAGCGCCTTGGCCTTGCGCTGCCAGTCCTTGTCGACCTTCACGAACAGCTCGAGGTAGGCGCCGGCCGCGAGCTGGCGGCGCACCCGGGTGCCCACCTCCTTCAGCACGGCGCCCTTCTTGCCGATCACGATCCCCTTCTGGCTCTCGCGCTCGACGAGGATCTCGACGCGGACGCGTGGCCACTCCCACTCCGTGACCCGGGTGGCCACCGAGTGCGGCACCTCGTCGCGGGTCACCGCCAGCAGCTGCTCGCGCACCAGCTCGGCGACCCAGAACGCGTCGGGCACGTCGGTGACCATGTCGTCGGGGTAGTAGGCGGGGCCTTCGGGGAGCCGACCGACCAGCGCCTCCACCAGCTCGGGCACGCCGTCGCCGGTGCGCGCCGAGATCGGGAAGTACTCGTCGCCGCCATCGAGCAGGTCCGAGGCCGCCTGGAGCTGGGCCATCACCTGCTCGGGCGGCACCCGGTCGATCTTGTTGACGATGACGATCGCGTCGCTCGGCACCCGGGCGCCCACCCACTGGTCGCCGCGCCCGACGGGTTGGGTGGCGTCGACCAGCAGGCACACGACGTCCACGTCGCCCATCGACCCGGTGGCGGTGTCGTTGAGCCGCTCCCCGAGGAGGGTGCGGGGCTTGTGGATGCCCGGGGTGTCGACGAACACCACCTGGGCGTCGGGCCGGGTGAGCACGCCGCGGACCTGCGTGCGCGTCGTCTGGGGCTTGTCGGACACGATCGTGACCTTTTGCCCCAGGATCTGGTTCAGCAGCGTGCTCTTGCCGACGTTGGGCCGCCCGACGAGCGTGACGAAGCCCGACCTCACGTGGCGACGTCCTGCTGGCGCTCGAGGTCGCCGTCGCCCACCTCGGCCGGCTGCTCGCGCTCCTCGATGCGCACCCGCATGATCCGCCGCCCCTGCACCCGCTCGACGGTGAGCGAGGCGCCCGGCACCTCGACCACGTCGCCCGCCGCGGCCAGCCGTCCGAGCAGCGATAGGACCAGACCGCTCACCGTGTCGTAGTCGCCTTCGGGCAGGACCATCGGCAGCAGGTCGTTGGCATCGTCGATGCTGAGGCTGCCGTTCACCCGGATGCCGCCCCCGGGGACCGGCTCGATGCGGGCGTCCTCGGTGTCGAACTCGTCGACGATCTCGCCCACCAGCTCCTCGATCAGGTCTTCGAGGGTCACCAGCCCAGCGGTGCCGCCGTACTCGTCGATGACGATCGCCATGTGGAACTGGTCGGCCTGCATCTCGCGGAGCAGCTCGGACACCGGCTTGGTCTCGGGGACCGCCTTGGCTCCGCGCACCAGGCTCGACACCGGCTCGTCCTCCTTGCCGTCGCGCTCGGCGCGCATGAGGTCCTTGGCGAAGACGAGCCCGATCACGTCGTCGATGCCCTCGCCGAGCACGGGCACCCGGCTGTAGCCGTTGAGCAGCACGACCTCCATGACGTCGGCCACCCGGAAGTCGTGGCTCACGCACACCATGTCGGGGCGGGGCACCATCACCTCGCGCACGACCGTGTCGCCGAACTCGAGGATCGACTCGATCAGCTGCCGCTCCTCGAGCTCGATCTGGTTCGACTCCGCCGCCTCGGCCGCCACCGCGAGCAGCTCCTCCTCGGACACGAAGGGACCCTCCTTCAGGCCCTTGCCCGGGAGGATCACGTTGGTGATGACGATGAACAGCTGGGCCAGCAGGCGCAGCGGGGCGAAGTCGGCGAGCGCCTTCACCGGCCGTGCCGAGAGCAGCGCGGCGCGCTCGGTGTGCTGGATCGCCCAGGTCTTGGGCGCCGTCTCGGCCAGCACGTACATGACCGACACGTTCAGCCCGGTGGCCACGACCACCCCCCAGCCGCCGAAGAGCCGGCCGGCGAGCACGCCGGTGAGCGAGGCCTGGACGATCTGGGAGATGAGCACCACGAGCAGCAGGGCGTTCAACCACCGCTCGGGCTGGGCCACCAGGGCCACGAGGGCCTGGGCCCCCGGTCGGCCCTCCTCGGCCAGGCTGGCGGCCTTGGCCCGGCTCACCCGGACGAGGGCGGTCTCGGCGAGCGCGGTGAGGATCGACACGACGATCAGCACCACGATGGCGACGAGCATCCAGATGTCGCTGGTCGTGAGCTCGACCGCCAGCACGGGTGCGCTCACCGATCGCCTCGGTCTCGGTGGAACCGGTCGAGCAGCTCGCGCTCCTTGGCCTGCATCGTGGCCGTCTCCTCGGGCTCGGCGTGGTCGTGCCCGAGCACGTGGAGGATGCCGTGGACGATCAGCAGGGCCAGCTCGTCGTCGTAGGTGCCGGCGTGGCTCGGCGCGTTGCGGGCGGCCACCGTGGGGCACACCACGACATCGCCGAGCAGCAGCGGCACGTCGTCGACCGGGCCCCGATCCGGGCCGCTCGAGGACCCGTCGGGCGAGCGGCCCACCAGCACGTCGTCGTCGTCGATGGGGAACGCCAGCACGTCGGTGGGCCCGTCGTGGCCCATGAAGCGCTGGTTGAGCTCGGCGATCGCGGCCTCGTCGACGAAGAGCAGCGCGAGCTCGGCGTCGCCGGAGACGCCTTCGGCGGTGAGGACGTCGCGCGCCAGGGCCTCCCAGCGGGCGACGTCCACGGGTTGGTCGCCCTGCTCGTCGGCGACGAAGACCTCCACCTCCCCCTCGTCGCCACGCCGGCGGGATCGCCCGCTCGTGGGCGGGGCCGGTCGGATCACGAGGCAGCTCCCGGGTCGGTGGCGTCGCGCTCGTAGGCGTCGACGATCTGGGCGACGATGCGGTGGCGGACCACGTCGCGCCCGGTCAGGTGCACGAAGCCGAGCCCGTCGATGCCCGTGAGGATGCGCTCGAGGCCGGCGAGCCCCGAGCGTCCGCCCTGCACGTCGACCTGGGTGGTGTCGCCGGTGACGACCACCTTCGAGCCGAACCCGATGCGGGTGAGGAACATCTTCATCTGGTCCCGAGTGGTGTTCTGGGCTTCGTCCAGGATGATGAAGGAGTTGTTCAGG
>JAGQSL010000169.1 GCA_020439525.1 Acidimicrobiales bacterium
GTCGACGACGACTGGGACGACGACTGGGACGACGACGCCCCCAAGCGCGACCTCACGCTGGTCTACGCCGTCGTGGCGGCGGCCATCGTCATCGTCTTGGCCGTGGTCCTCACCCGGCCCAGCGACGACAACGGCGATGCGAACGCCCCGTCGCCCTCGGGCCAGACCTCGGCGCCGGCCGAGGCGGTGAAGAACTGGCAGGGTCCGGTGGGCGATGCCGTCGGCGATCAGGGGGCCGACGCCCAGGCCCGGGCCACCTCGGCGCCGGGCGTCTACATCTGGACCGACTTCTGGGGCTGGCACGTCCGCTCGAACCGCTCCGACGAGGTCGTGGTCACGGTGAGCGCGCCCTTCGTGCGCCAGAAGGCCACCGACGACTACGACGACGGCGACGAGTCGGGCGATGCCGCGTTCGAGAAGTCGGTCACGGTCACCATCCCGCCCGGCGACGGCAGCGAGGGCGTCGGGTTCGACCTCGGCGGGTCCGAGACGGCGACCTTCACGGTCACCGCAGGCGGGCAGAACCTCCCTGCGGGCGAGATCCTGCTCGGGGGCGCCGACGGCGCCGCCGACGCCAACCCGGTGACCTTCACCAAGTCGTAGTGGCCCCCGACGCGACCAGCGCGCCGGCCCGACGCGGCGTGGCCCGGTCGCGGGCGATCCTCGCGGCGATGCGTCGGGAGCAGGCCGACCCCGTCACCGCCTACACGCTCCTCGGCGACGATGCCGCCGACCTGCTGGCCGAGCGCCTCGAGCTGCGCGGCGCCACCGTGATCGACGTGGGCGGGGGCCCGGGCTACGTGGCGGAGGCCCTGCGATCGCGGGGTGCGGCCGCCTTCACGGTCGACGCCGAGCTCGCCGAGCTCTCCCTGCACGGGCGCACGCCGGCCGACGCGATCGTCGCCGACGGGCGGCGGCTGCCGATCCCCGACGACGCGCTCGACGCCGCCTGCACCCTGAACGCCGTGGAGCACGTGGCCGATCCGTGGGCGTTCCTCGCCGAGCTGGTGCGCGTGGTGCGCCCCGGCGGCACGGTGCTCGTCGGCGTCACCAACTGGTGGTCGCCCTGGGGTGGTCACGAGACCTCGCCGTGGCACTACCTCGGCGGCGAGCGGGCCGCCCGGCGCTACCGCGCCCGAACCGGTCGGGAGGCGAAGAACCGCTTCGGCACGTCGCTGTTCCCGGTCCGCATCGGCGACCTGCTGCGCTGGGCTCGCGAGCGCAACGACGCGGTGCTCGTCGATGCGTTCCCCCGCTACTACCCGTCCTGGTGCCGGCCCGTCGTGGCCGTGCCGGGCGTCCGCGAGGTGGCCACCTGGAACCTGGCCATGGTGCTCGAGGCCCGATGAGCGGATCCCCCGCCCCCCTCGTGTCGGTCGTGGTGCCGGTGAAGGACTCGATCCGCACGATCGAGGCCTGCCTCCGCTCGATCCGGGCCCAGACCCACGAGCCGCTCGAGCTCATCGTCATCGACAACTTCTCGACCGATGGCACGTGGGAGGTCGCCCAGCAGCTGGCCCACCACGCGGAGCAGGCGGGGCCCGAGCGCAGTGCCCAGCGCAACCTCGGCATCGCCCGGGCGAACGGGCCGTGGGTGCTGTGGATCGATGCCGACATGGAGCTACCACCGACCATCGTCGAGCGGGCCCTCCACGCCGCGCTCGACGAGGGCGCCGACGGGGTCTTCGTCCCCGAGGTGACCGTGGGCGACGGCTACTGGACCGCGTGCCGGGCCCTGGAGCGCTCGTGCTGCGTGGAGGAGATCTGGGTGCAGTCGCCGCGCCTCGTGCGCACCGACTACCTGCGCAGCACCGGTGGCTTCCTCGAGTCGCTGTCGGGCACCGAGGACGCCGAGCTGCGCACCCGGATGATCGCCGACGGCTGTCGCCTGGCGTGGATCCCCGACGAGATCGTCCACGACGAGGGACGGATGAGCCTCGGCTTCATCTGGTCGAAGCGCTACTACTACGGGCGGGGCCTGAAGCGGTACCGGGCCGAGCACCCGGGGGCGCTCTCCGTGCAGGCGGGCTCCGCGGTCGGTGCCTACCGGCGGCACTGGCGTCGCC
>JAGQSL010000170.1 GCA_020439525.1 Acidimicrobiales bacterium
GGACGATGGCCCAGGCCCGCCTCGCCTACGGCGACGGGCGCCCGCCCACCCGGGCCCCCGATGGCGGGGCGGTCGCGTTCTGGTTCCGCCGGGCCGTGCGCGTCTACCCCGTGTACTGGGTGGTGCAGGGCACCGCGCTCGCCATCAGCGGCACCGGCGACCTGCGCACGGTCACCGACTGGCTCCAGGTCATCACGCTCTTCCCGCTCCCGAACCTCGACGTGATCATCAACCACGGCCTCGGGGTCATCGTCTGGACGATGATCGTGGAGCTGGCGTACTACCTCGTGCTCCCGTTCCTCGCCCGGGCCGTCACCGGCGCCATCCGCGGCGGCCAGGGGTTCGTCGCCGCCAACGGGGCGGTGCTCGGCGCCCTCTTCGCCACGTTCGCCTGGTTCGGCTCCACCAGCACCCGGCTCTTGGGCGTCGCCGCCTGCATCGTGATCGGCATGGCCATCGCCGCCCTCGACGCGTGGCAGCGAGCGAACCGCCGCTGGGCGCCCGGGGTGCGCGGCCTCGCCCGCCAGCCCGCCCGGTCGCTCCCGGTCGTGGCCGTGGCCTGGGGGGTCGGCGCCCTCGCCGCGCGTGGCGACGACCCGAACCTCCTCTTCCGCACCCACCTCGGCATCCACCTGGCGGCCATGGTCGCCGTGTCGATCGTGCTGTTCGTCCCGGCGGTGCTCGGCCCGACCGACGGGCGCTACCGCCGCACGCTCGGCTCGCGCCCCATGCGCCTGCTCGGTCCGCTGACCTACGGCATCTACCTCTGGCACTACCCCGTCATCCGCCAGACCGTCGAGCGCGTCGACCTGCCGCTGCCGGCCCTCCAGGCGTGGGTGCTCGTGGTGGCGCCCCTGATGGCGCTGCTGACCTACCGTGCGATCGAGCAGCCGCTCGACCGGTTGCGCCACCGCCGGTTCGGGCGCACGACCCCCCTCGCGCCGGCCGACCGCGAAGCCACCGCCCGATGACCGACACGCCACCGATCAGCCGTGACCAGCGCCGGGCTCGCGCCCTGCAGTACGTGGCCGCGCTCGACGGCCTGCGAGCCCTCGCCGCCCTCGGCGTGGTCATCATCCACACCGAGAGCGAGGCCGACGCCTCGATCCTCACCTACGTGATCACCGGCACCCTCACCGGCCCGCTGTTCATGCTGTTCTTCGCCATCTCGGGCTTCGTGCTCTACCGGGGCTGGGCGCGCAAGCACCTGGCCATGACCGACGGCGCCCCGCGCGCCCGGGCCAGCGCGGCCGGCGGCGCCGACGGGCGGACCTCGAAGTACCTGCTCCGCCGCCTGCTCCGGATCTACCCGCTCTACTGGGTGGTGGCGACGACCGCCCTGCTCGTGGCCGACACCGACCACGCCATCGGGCCCATGGACCTCGTGCAGGTGTACCTGCTGCTGCCGTTCCCCGATCCCGATGCCCTGCTCAGCCTGGGCCTCGGGATCGTGGTGTGGACCCTGATCATCGACATCGTGTTCTACGTGTACGTCGCCATCCACGGCCCGGCGATGACGGCCGTGATCCGGCGGCTGCGGCACCGAGCGACGCCGTACCAGATCGAGACCGCCGTGCTCCTCGGCATGTCGGCGGCCATCCTCGTCGGGGCGCTCTTCGTCCCGGCGCCGCTCTCGGCGCTGGTCTGCCTGCCCATCGGCATGTGGTTCGCCGTGATCGAAGCCGAGCAGGACCGCCTCGGCCGCCGCCTCGCCGGGGTCGACGCCATGGTCAACGCGTGGCCGCTCTGGCTCGGCGGCTTCATCGTGATCGCCCCGATGATCGACGTCATCGCCGTGCAGGCCTCGGACTACGGCGAGTTCCTCTCGTCCATGGCCGGCATCCACATGCTCCTCGTGCTCGCCGGCATCCTGCTGTTCATCAACGTGCTCTGGGGCCCCCGCCACTGGCCGCTCCAACGCTTCCTCGAGTCGCCCTTCATGCGCACCGCGGGGCTGCTCACCTACGGCACCTACCTCTGGCACCCGGTGGTGCTGATCGTGCTCCACCAGCGCGCGCCCGACGGGGGGATGCTCCTCTACCAGGTGGTCACCGTCGTCGGATCGATCGCCCTGGCCTCGATCACCTACGTGCTGGTCGAGCGGCCGCTGTCGTCGGTGCGCCTCCAGATGCGCCGGCCCGACCGCGCCCCCGCCCCGTGACCGCCGTCGGCGCCTCGGCACCGGCGCGCCCCACCCCACCCGCCGGCTGGTCGGCGCCCATCAACGGGTTCCGCGGCTTCGCCGCCATCGTCGTGGTGGTCGGCCACACCTTCTTCGCCACCCGGCTGTTCCCCTACCGCGGCGTCATCCACTTCATCAGCATCATCGTCCCGCTGTTCTTCGTGATCTCGGCGTTCGCCCTCTACCGCCCGTTCGTGGAGGCCCACCTCGCCGACCGACCCGCGCCGGATCCCTGGCGCTTCTGGTGGCGGCGCCTGCTGCGGATCTACCCGCTGTTCGCAGTGGCGCTGACGCTCTACCTGATCCTGCTCCCCGGCGTCCGCCCCGCATCGGGCCGGGTCATCGACTACGTGAAGCTGTACTCGTTCCTGCAGGTCTACGACCCCGACCTGGTCCGCTTCAGCGGCATCCCCGCGGCGTGGTTCCTGTGCGACGAGGTCGTCTTCTACCTGATGATCCCCGGCATCGCCCTGCTCGGACGCTGGCTGGTGAAGCGCCTGGCAGGCCCTCGGCGGGCGGCCAAGCCGGCCGAGGTCCTGCGCGCCCACGCCCTCGTGGCGGCCGCCATGATCGTCGTGGGCCAGGCCTCGCGCACCTACCTGCTCCACCTCGACTACCCGGGGGCCACGTCGCTGCCGGTGTCGAACCTCGACTACTACGGGTTCGGGATCCTGCTCGCCCTCGCGACGCTGCGCGAGGAGCGCGGGCGGGCGCTGCCCCGAGCCGTCGACTGGGTGCGAGGCCGCCCCTGGGTCGCCCTCGTGGTGCTCGCCGTCGGCGCCATCGCCATGAACGAGGTGGCGCGGGCGCCCGGCGCCACCTCGGGGGCCATCGAGGACATGCAGCGCTACGGCGTCTACAGCGTGATGGTCGTCCCCTTCATGATCGTGATGTGCCTGGGCGACGCCGACCGGTCGTTCAACCGGTGGTTCTCCTCGACCCGTTGGAACCACCTCGCCCTGATCTCGCTGCACGTCTACCTCTGGCACCAGCTGGTGCTGGGCGGGTTCGACCGCTACGTCACCGAGGTCGCCGAGGTCCGCATCGGCACGCCGCTCACCACCGGCGTGATCCTGTGCATCGGCGCGGTCGGCGCCACGGTGGCCTGGGCCAGCTTGCTGCGCCCCGGGCTCGACGCCCCCTACCGGCGCTGGGGGAGCAACCTCCCGCGCCGTCCGCTCGGGGCGGGCTCGCCGCGCTGGGCCCGCCCGGCGGCGGCGTTCGGGGCGGTGGCCCTGCTCGGCGCCGGCGTGCTGGTGGCCGTGGCCTATGGGGGCAGCCCGGTGCGCGTGCAGGCGTCGGTGGGCCAGCTGGCCGTGACCCACGCCCGGCCGGGCGATGCCATCGTCGTGCGCCACGACGGCGACGAGGTGGGCCGCACCGACGCCGACGAGCGCGGCACGGCCGTGGTGCGCGACCTGGCGCCGGGCCGCTACGAGGTGGTCCAGCAGCGCAGCGGGCGGCGGGTGGTGTCGCGCGAGACCACCGTGCCCGCCCTCGACGACCGTCCCCCGGCGTCGTTCTACGAGGGCCAGCACCTCCACCCGGGCCTCAACGAGATCGTGGCGCGAGACGGCACCCGGCTGTCCGCCTACGTCCACCTGCCCGGACCCGAAGCCGATGGCCCCTACCCCACGGTCGTCGAGTACTCGGGCTACCAGATCGCCGATCCCGATGTCACCCAGCCGGCCAGCGCCGTCGCCCGGGCGCTCGGCTACGCCACCGTCGGCGTCAACCTCCGCGGCACCGGGTGCTCGGCGGGCGCCTTCGAGATGCTGGGCGAGGTGCAGGTCGCCGACGGCTACGACGTGGTGGAGGCGGTGGCCGCCCAGCCGTGGGTGCGGGGCGGCCGGGTGGGGCTCGTGGGCTTCTCCTACGGCGGGCTCGGGGCCCTCGAGGCCGCGTCGGGTGCGCCGCCCTCGCTCAGCGGCGTCGCCGCCCTCAGCGTGTACGGCGAGGCGCGCCAGGCCTTCCACCCCGGTGGCCTGTCGAACTCGGGGTTCCCGGTGGGCTGGATGCAGGACCTGAGCGAGGACGCCGCGCCCGCCGGCGCCGACTGGGTGCAGCGGCGGATCGCGGACGGCGACGCCGCGTGCGCCCGCAACCAGCTGCTCCACGGCCAAGCGGTCGACCTCATCGACCGCTACCTGGGCGACGCTCCCGACGACGGGCGCTTCGACGCCCTCTCCCCCGCCACGTGGGCGCCGTCGATCGACGTGCCGGTGTTCCTGGCCGGCCAGCTCCAGGACGCCACGATCGGCACCGACCTCGCCGACCACCTCGAGGCCTTCAGCGCCGCGCCCGTGCGCCGGCTCGTGCTCACCAACGGCACCCACGGCGACGCCGTCTCGCCCCAGGTGCTGCGGCGCATGGACCAGTTCCTCTCGCTCTACGTCGCCGGGGAGGTCCCCGGCGAGTTCGACACGGCCGAGCTGCTCGCCGAGACCCGCCCCGAGGTCGACCCCGACCTCGTGCCCGACGGCCCCGCCCCGCTCGACCTCACCGCCGAGCCCGACCTCGACGCGGCCCGGGGCGCCTACGCGGCGGCGCCGAGCGTGGAGGTCCTGTTCGAGTCGGGCAACGGCGGGCGGCCCCAGGCCGCGGCGGCCGCCACCTCGATGACGTTCGCCACGTGGCCGCCATCGGAGGCCGACCTCGACGAGCTGGCGCTCGCGCCCGGCGGACGCCTCGCCGATGCCGGCGCCGCCGAGCCCGAGCCGGTGCGCTTCACCACCGACGGGTCGGTGAGCGGCGAGGCCTACAACATCGAGGGCAGCGACCTGGTGACCAACGCGGTCTCGCCCTGGGTGGCGCCCGACCCCGCCACGGCGGCCGATTGGATCTCGACGCCGATGGCCCGCGACGTCGCCCTGGTGGGATCGACCGAGCTGGAGCTGTGGGTGCGCCTCGACCAGCGCGACGTCGACCTCCAGGCCACCCTCAGCGAGGTGGCGGCCGACGGGAGCGAGACCTTCATCCAGGCCGGATGGCGCCGGGCCTCCGACGCCGCCGACGTGGTCCAGCCCGGTGCGTGGACCATCGTGCCGATCCGGCTCGGCCCGGTGGGCCACCTCCTTCGGGCCGGTTCGCGGCTGCGCCTCGTGGTGGGCACGCCCGGCGACGGCCAGGTGCAGTGGAGCTTCTACCCGCCGCCCCACGATGGCGTGACCGTCGAGGTCGGCCAGGGCGGCGCCGCCCCCAGCACGCTGCGCGTGCCGTCGGTGGCCACGAGCGCCGCGCCGGCCCCCGCCGCCTGCGGCGACCTGCGGGGTCAGCCGTGCCGCACCTACGCCCCCCTCGCCGCGGCGGCACCGGCCTCGTGACCGACCTGGGCCTGGTGGTCGTCGACCTCCCGCCGGACGGGCCCGCCGGGGTCGGCCCCCTCGCCGCCGCGGCCGAGGCGGCCGGGGCGTCGGCGGTCTGGCTCACCGACCACCAGCGCTGGCACCGACCGTGCGTCGACGTGATCGGCGGGCTCCACGCCGTCGCCGCGGCCACGAGCCGCTGTCGCCTCGGTCCGTGCGTGCTGCAGCTCCCCCTGCGCGACCTGGCCGGCACCGCCAAGTCGATGGCCTACCTCGGCGCCCTCGCCGGCGATCGCCTCGTGGTCGGCGTGGGGGTCGGCGAGCATCGGCGGGAGTACGAACTGTGCGGCCACGGCGACCGCTTCGCCCGGCGCGGGCGCCTGCTCGACGCCGGCATCGCCGAGCTGCGCGAGCGGTGGGCGCCCTCGGGCGACGACGAGCGCCTCGTGCTCGCCCCCACCGCCACGCCCCCGATCTGGGTGGGCGGGCGCAGCGCCGCAGCCCGCCGACGCGCGGCCCAGCTCGGCGATGGGTGGATCCCGCACCTGTGCCGCGCCGACTGGTTCGCCGCTGAGGTCCCGCGGCTCGCCGCCGACGTGCGCGCCGCCGGACGCGACGGCGAGGCGTTCACGCGTGCCGCCGCCGTCGCCGTCTTCGTCGAGGAGGTGGAGCCCGAGACCGACCCGCACGCGTGGCTCGGCCGCCTCTACGACCTGCCCCCGGCGACGTTCGCCCGCGCCGTCGTGCGGGGCACGGCGACCCAGGTGGTGTCCGAGCTGGACGCCTTCGCCGCAGCGGGCGCCGACCACCTCGCCCTCGTGGTGGCGGGCGACCGCCCCGTCGACCACCTCCGCGCGGTGGTGGCCGAGCGTCGCGCCCGCGGCGACTAGGGCATCGCCGCGGCGACGGCCGCGGCGGCGGCCTCCACGGCCGGACCGAACCGGGTGCCGGGGTCGGCGCCGAGGCGCCCCACCGGTCCGGAGATCCCGACGACGGCGACCGGCTCGCCGTCGGCCACGACCGCTGCGCTCACCGACGCCACGCCGGGCGCCCGCTCCTCCACGCTCGCCACCCAGCGGTCGAGCGGGGCGCTGCCGTCGAGGATCCGCCCCGCGGACCCGACCCCGAGGGGCAGCCGCACCCCCTCGGCGACGATCGTGCGCAGCTCGTGGGGGGATTCGAGCGACACGACGCAGGTGCGCTGATCGCCCTCGCGGACGTAGAGCTGCACCGATTCGCCCGTGGCCGACCGAAGCTCCTCGAGCACGGGTCGGGCCACCGCGCCGAGGGGCCAGTCCTCGGCCGCCGCGTGGCCGAGGCCCACCAGGCGCAGGCCGAGGCGGTAGGCACCGTCGTCGTCGCGGCCCAGCAGGCCGTGCGCCTCGAGCGCGCCCGCCAGGCGGTGCGCCGTGGGCTTGGCGATGCCGGTGGCGGCCACCAGGTCGCCCAACCGGCAGGGCCCCGACGACGAGGCCACCGCGTCGAGCAGGGCCATCGACTTGTCGAGCACGCCCACGGTGCGTAGATTGCGTTCCATCGAGTGGAATAGTTGTCTCACATCGTGAGACACGTCAAGCCAACCCCCGGAGACCTGCCATGACGGCACCGAAGACCCTGAGCCAGAAGGTGTGGGACGCCCACATCGTCTCGCGCACCCCGGGCGAGCCGGACCTGCTCTTCATCGACCTGCACCTGGTCCACGAGGTCACCAGCCCGCAGGCCTTCGACGGGCTCCGGATGGCCGGCCGCACCGTCCGCCACCCCGAGCTCACCCTCGCCACCGAGGACCACAACGTCCCCACCACCGACACCCACCTCGAGATCGCCGATCCGATCAGCCGCAAGCAGGTGGAGACGCTGCGGGCCAACGCCGCCGAGTTCGGCATCGCCATCCACCCGATGGGCACGCCGGGCCAGGGCATCGTCCACATCATCGGCCCCGAGCAGGGCTACACGCTGCCGGGCATGACGATCGTGTGCGGCGACTCGCACACCTCCACCCACGGGGCGTTCGGGGCGCTGGCGTTCGGGATCGGCACCTCGGAGGTCGAGCACGTCCTGGCCACCCAGACCCTGCCGCAGGCCCCCGCCAAGACGCTGGCCATCACCGTCGACGGCGAGCTCCCGGTGGGCAGCACCGCCAAGGACATCATCCTCGCCATCCTCGGGCGCATCGGCACCGGCGGCGGCATCGGCCACATCGCCGAGTACCGCGGCTCGGCCATCCGCGCCCTCTCGATGGAGGGGCGCATGACCGTGTGCAACATGAGCAT